>NZ_JAAXKZ010000017.1 GCF_012911875.1 Pseudonocardia bannensis
GTCTCAGTCCCAGTGTGGCCGGTCGCCCTCTCAGGCCGGCTACCCGTCGTCGCCTTGGTAGGCCATCACCCCACCAACAAGCTGATAGGCCGCGGGCCCATCCCCAGCCGAAAAAACTTTCCACCCCACCCCATGCGAGGCAAGGTCCTATCCGGTATTAGACCCGGTTTCCCAGGCTTATCCCAGAGCTGAGGGCAGGTCACCCACGTGTTACTCACCCGTTCGCCGCTCGTGTACCCCCGAAGAGGCCTTACCGCTCGACTTGCATGTGTTAAGCACGCCGCCAGCGTTCGTCCTGAGCCAGGATCAAACTCTCCAACAAAAACTGGCTCTCACAACCACACCACCCACGGACGGGACCGCGATGGCGCGTCAAACAAACTGGCACAAAAACCAATTCATAAACAAGCTCGACACACTGTTGAGTTCTCAAAAGACACCCGCACACCCTCACCCACCACCAAGCGGGATCCGGGGCCGTGTTCCGTACCAGCCCCACCGTACACCACCCGATCCAAGCGGATCGGCAGGGTCCGACGGGGGCCGCCAGCGGGCCTGTTGACCGAACCCTCAGGGCCCGTTCTGTCCGGCTGTCTCGCTGACAGGAACTAAGTTACGCGCCGACTCGGGGCAGAGTCAAATCGGCCCCCTTCACGGCTCCTGAACTGCGAAAACGCGCCTCAACGGCGGCATTTCAGCAGGTTCTGCGTGCACATCTCCAATGTGTTCCGGGCCACCATTCATGCTTGTTTCGCAGGTGGTTCGAGGTTCTGCACGTGGTGTGTGGCTGTTCCTGCTGCGTGCCGGCGTCCGACGGCGAGACCGGGACCGGGAGGAGGTCCTCCCGAGCTCTACGCCGCGCCTGTCCGCGAGGCGACCCGGGGTGGCATGACCTGCGCTGCCGGTCCAGTCGGGGATCGGCTCCTCGCGCGCCGTGGCGGGGCGTGTCCGGACGGGATCCGACCTGACCCGTGCGCGGGGCCGTGGCACGTCCGGTCGCGGAGTCCGACGGTGTTCCGGTCGGCCCGTGCCGTTGTGGACCTGGGTGCACAGACACGGGGGATCCACGGACTCGATGGGTCGCGGACGGCGCCCGCCGGTCCGGACCTCGTCCACATCGGGTTGTCCGACAGAGCTCAAGCTCCGAACCGGCCGCGCACACGCTCCTCACCGCGGGATGATCGGCCGGTGAGGATCCGCCGCGAGCAGCCCGAAGACGTCACTGCGATTCACGCCGTGCACAGAGCGGCCTTCGCACCCCTCACTCCGGCCGGGGCCCCTGTCGTCGAAGGCCGTCTGGTCGATCAGCTGCGCGCCGGGCCGTGGTGGTTGCCCCAGTTCTCCCTCGTGGCGGTGGCTTCGAACGGGGATGTGGTGGGCCACGTCGTGGCCACGCGCGCCGTGCTGGAACCTGCCGGCACCCCGGTGCTGGGCCTGGGACCGCTCGGCGTGCTTCCCGCGTGGCAGCGGCGGGGAGTCGGCAGCGCGCTGATGGATGCCGTCCTGAGTGCCGCGCAAGCCTGCGACGAGGTGCTGGTCGGTCTCCTCGGGGATCCGGCGTACTACCGCCGTTTCGGCTTCGTGCCCTCGGTCCAGCACCAGGTCGTCGCCCCCGACCCGGCCTGGGGCCCGGCATTCCAGGTCCGGCTGCTGGGGCAGGCCGTCGGCGGTGGGACCTTCCGGTACGCGGAGCCGGTCCAGCACCTCGGCTGACCGCTCCTCTCCGGCGTCCGGCTACCCCTGCGGCACGAGCCGGACCTCGTGGGTGCCGGAGTTCTGGAATCGTTTCCCGATCGTGTCAGTCACCGATGCTCTCGGTGGTCGTTGCTCCATCCGAGGGAGCCCCGATCGGCGTGGTGCTCCGGAGCATTGGGAGCGTGGTCGTGTTCGTAAGTGTGTCGAGGCGGCGAGTGGCCTGCGCAGTGGCCGCGTGTGCCGCAACCGCTGGAGCGGTACTCGCCGCGGTGCCGGGAGTGGCCGCCGCCGGTCCCGCTTCCGACCCGGAGGTCGTCGCCGCATCGGTCGCACCCGACAACGGACGCACCTGCACGACCAGCCGGTTGCCGGTCGACCTCGAACTGGGGCTCCCGCCCACCCCGGGCTCGGACATCGGGGTCCCGGTGGGCGAGGCGCTGGGCCCGCAGGAAGTCGTGGTCAAGCTGTGCCTGCCGGACGGTGAGCCGACCCCCGACACGGTGCAGGTGCTCGTCCACGGCATCACCTACGACCACCGGTACTGGAACATCGCCGACCCCGACGATCCCGAGGGCGACCGCTACTCCTGGGAGGCCGCGGCCGCGAAGGCCGGCTACGCGACGGCCGCGATCGACCGGATCGGCAACGGTGACAGCACCCGTCCGGTCAGCGCGGCGATCAACATCGACTCCAACGCCACCGCTCTGCACCAGGTCGTGCAGGCCCTGCGCGAGGGCCGGGTCGAGGCCCCCGAGAAGAAGTCGACGGCCTTCGACAAGGTCGTTCTGGTGGGCCACTCCTACGGCAGCATGACCAGCTTCACCGAGGCCTCGCGATACCAGGACGTCGACGCCCTGATCCTCACCGGTGTCTCGCACAACATCCGCGAGGTGCAGACCCCGACGAACATCGAGTCCAAGCACTACCCGGCGATCCTCGACCCGCAGTTCGCCGGCAGCGGGTTCGACCCCGGCTACGTCACCAGCCGCCCCGGGACGCGGTACGACCTGTTCTACGCGCCGGGCACCGACGTCGACGAGCGCATCGTCGAGCGGGACGAGGCCACCAAGGGCACGTTCTCCCAGGGCGAGCTCGCGAACTACCCGGTCATCTTCCGCACCCCGCTCGACGTGCGGGCCCCGGTGTTCCTGCTCAACGGCAGCCTCGACGGCATCTTCTGCACCCTGGGCCCGCTGGACCTGGGGGCGCCGTGTGAGACCCCGGAGGCGCTGATCGAGAACGAGCGCCCGTGGTTCGGCCCGAACGTGCCGTCCATCGACGCACACATCACCCCGGACGCCGGCCACGACCTGAACGCCTTCCGCAGCAGCCAGGAGTCGTTCGGCGCAGCGATGGAGTGGCTCAGCGGGAAGGTTCCGGCCACGAGCTGACCCACGACGGCTCGTACGAGCAGGCCAGGGCGCACCGGTTGGGTGCGCCCTGGCCTTCGTCGTTTCCAGGACCGTGATGCGACCGCATCCGGTACCCAGGTACGGGTTCACCGTCGTCGTGCGGGCGCTGATCGTGGCGGTGGGAAGGACGTGGGGCGATGACGTGGGTCCCGGAGACGTGCACGTTGCCGTCGAGCGAGCGGCCGTTGCGGGTCGCCGAGTTCGACGGCGTATTCGCCTCGTCCGTGCGTCCTGCGGTACGGCAGGGCCGGATGTGGCTGCGGCTGTACGTGGCCGGCGGTGACGAGCTCGTCCCACGGTGCGGGAGCTGATCGCCCGGGAAACCGCGTGTTGCTCGTTCTTCACGTTCGACCCTGCGGCCGGCAGAGGGCGGGATGGAGCTGGATGTGCGGGTGCCGGAGTCGTACGTGGCGGTCCTGGACGCACTGGAGCAGCGCGCGGAGGTGGTCCGTACCGGCTCGGGTCCGGTCTCGTGAGCGGTGTGCTGCGGTCAGGGTGCCCGGCCGCAGCGGCCGGGGTCGACGTTCAGACATTGCGGTGCTACGAGCGGCGCGGGTTGCTGCCGGAGCCGCAGCGCTCGCCGGGTGGGCACCGCAAGTACGGGCCGGATGCGGTGACGGTGCTGCGGATCATCCGGGCGCGGCGGCTGGGCTTCACGCTGGACGAGATCGCCGAACTGCTCGAGGTCGGTTCACAGCGCGGGCCACGTCCCGGGCTGCGCGCCCGCGCCGGGGCCGAGATCGCCGAGGTCGCCGAGGTCGCCGAGGTCGACACGACGATCGCGCAGCTGAGCGAGATCCGTCGCTCGCTCGTCGACGTGATCGCCGCCGGGTGCAGCGATCTCACCGAGTGCTCGTGCCGGCCGGAGTGCCCTATCCCGTTCACCGGGCCGGCGCCGTGGGGGCGTGGGCAGGACGTTCGCCGTCACCGACGCCGACGACATCGTTCGCCATGTCCGACGCCGGCAGCGGTCCTTGCGGCCCATCGCCGATCTGAATTGCGCCGATGGGGGCGACAGCGAGCATGTGAGCTGCTCCACACTGACCGGTGACGGCAGTCAGCCCGACACCTCTCGGACCGACCGACCAGAGCTCCGGGACGTGACAGGCCCTCGGCCGCTACCACCTGGAGACGGCGCCGTGTCGACCGATGAACCAGCTGCCGACTTCCTCGAAGACAGGCTCCCGACGGCGGGGCTCGCCGCGCCGCGGACGGGAGCGGGAGGAGGAGCACATGGGATCGAACGCGCACCAGGACGTGCTGGACGCTTTCCACCGCCTCTACTACGACCTCCGCGAACGGACTCGCGAGAACAACTCCTGGCTCGGCGTGAAGATCTGGAAGTGCCCACTGGACCTGTGGGTCTACCAGGAGCTGCTGTACCGGGTCCGGCCTGATCTCGTCGTCGAGACCGGCACGTACAAGGGCGGTAGCGCGTACTTCATGGCGGGCATCTTCGATCTCATGGGCTACGGGCGGGTCCTCACCGTCGACGTCGACGAAGACGGCGACCGGCCCGAGCATGACCGGATCGAGTACGTCACCGGTTCATCCCTGGATCCCGCCGTGCTCGCGCAGGTCCGTGAGGAGGCCGCGCGCAACAAGACCGTGCTGGTCATTCTCGACTCCGACCACCACTGCGACCATGTGCTCGCCGAGCTGCGGGAATACTCCGGGATCGTGACGCCGGGCAGCTATCTCATCGTGGAGGACACCAACATCAACGGCCATCCCGTCCGGGCGGAGTACGGACCGGGCCCGCGGGAAGCGGTCGACATCTTCCTCGCCGACGCGCGGGACTTCGTGCCCGACGCCGCGTGCGAGAAGTTCCTCCTCACCTGGAACGCCGGTGGCTACCTGCGCCGGGTGGGACGACCTGCGGGCAGGTAGACCGAGACGTCCTCCCCCTTGCACGCCGTGTACGGGCGCGCCGGTCTGCGACGGGAGCCGCCAGCGGCCCTCGCCGACGAGCGACCACCGACGGCGCGTCAGCCCTTCGCCGCGGCCACCGCGGCTTCCGCCACGGTGACGTCCTGCTCGACGGAGCCGGCGCTGACGCCGACCGCGCCGACCAGTTCGTCGTCGCGGTAGATCGGGATGCCGCCGCCGAAGGCGACCATCCCGCCCGCGGTCTGCTCCAGGCCGTAGAGCTCGGCGCCGGGCTGGACGAGCGGGGTCAGCGCCGCGGTGGGGGCGTTCATCAGCACCGCCGTCAGCGCCTTGCGCTGGGAGATGTCGATGCTGGCGCGGATGGCGCCGTCCTGCCGGCCGAACGCGAGCAGGTGCCCCCCGGCGTCGACGACGGCGATGTTCATCGGTTGGCCGATCTCCTCGGCCCGGGCGAGCCCGGCGGCCAGGATGCGTTGGGCGTCGGCGAACGTCAGTGTTCCACTCATACGCACAGCAAACCGTGTTCCGGATGGCGGCACAGCCGTCCAACCGTCGAATCCCGGCCAGCGGCGGCGGCCTATGCAACGGACGCGCGGGGTGGTACGTGTCACACGGGACTACGGCTTCCGGTGGCCGGGCCCGCCGACGAAGGGGACACGTTGATGACCCAGAACGCGCCGTCGATCTCGCTCGGCCCCGCCGATTATCCGCTGTCGATCAACCATTCCGAGCTCCTGCGCACGCCGACCGGCAAAGCCCTCTCCGACCTGACGATGGACGCCGTCGTCTCGGGCGAGGTCACCGCCGACGACCTGCGGATCGCGCCGGAAACCCTGCTGCTGCAGGCCCAGCTCGCCGACGCGAGCGACCGGCCGCAGCTGGCGGGCAACTTCCGGCGGGCCGCGGAGATGACCGCGATCCCGGACGCCGAGGTGCTGGAGGTCTACAACGCGCTGCGCCCGCGGGCGTCGAGCAAGGAGCAGCTGCTGGCGATCGCCGAGCGGCTGGAAGGGCACTACGGCGCCGCGGAGTCGGGCGCCCTGGTGCGCGAGGCGGCCGAGGTCTACGAGCGCCGCAACCTGCTGGCCCGGCCCGAGCAGGCCTGAGAGGGGAACCGGAGATGACCGCCACCCAGCCCGCTCCGTCCAACCGCCGGACGTCCCGGCGGACCGAGATCCTCGATAGCCGCCCGGTGAACCTCGACGGCTTCGTCGAGGAGTGGCCCGAGAAGGGCCTCGTCGCGATGGAGAGCGACTTCGACCCCCGCCCGAGCGTCCGGGTCGAGGACGGCCGGATCGTCGAGCTCGACGGCAGGGCGCGCGCCGAGTTCGACTTCATGGACACCTTCATCGCCGACCACGCGATCGACGTCGCGACGACGGAGGCCTCGATGGCCATCCCGTCGGACGAGATCGCCCGCATGCTGATCGACCCGGGCGTCTCCCGCCGCGACGTGCTGGCGGTGACCCGCGGGCTCACCCCGGCGAAGATCCTCGACGTCGTCAAGTTGATGAACGTCGTCGAGATCATGCAGGGGATGCAGAAGATGCGGGCGCGGCGCACGCCCGCGAACCAGGGGCACTCCACCAGCGCCCGGGACAACCCCATCCAGGTCGCCGCGGACGCCGCCGAGGGCGCGCTGCGCGGGTTCGCCGAGCTCGAGACGACGCTGGGTGTGGTTCGCTACGCGCCGCTGGTGGCGATCGCGCTGCAGGTCGGCGCCCAGGTCGGGCGCGGCGGCGTGCTCACCCAGTGCGCGTTGGAGGAGGCCACCGAGCTCGAGCTCGGCATGCGCGGCATCACCGCCTACGCCGAGACGATCTCGATCTACGGCACCGAGTCGGTGTTCGTCGACGGCGACGACACCCCGTGGTCCAAGGCCTTCCTCGCCTCTGCGTACGCCTCGCGCGGCATCAAGATGCGGTTCACCTCGGGCACCGGCTCCGAGGTGCAGATGGGCAACGCCGAGGGCAAGTCCATGCTGTACCTGGAGATCCGCTGCATCCTCATGGCGAAGGGTGCCGGGGTGCAGGGCCTGCAGAACGGCTCGATCAGCTGCATCGGCGTGCCCGGCGCGATGCCGGGCGGGATCCGGGCGGTGGCCGCGGAGAACCTGGTCGCGAGCATGGTCGACCTCGAGTGCGCCTCGGGCAACGACCAGTCGTTCTCGCACTCGGCGATGCGCCGCACGGCGCGGCTGATGCCCCAGCTGCTGCCGGGCACCGACTTCGTCTGCTCCGGCTACTCCGGGGTGCCGAACGCCGACAACATGTTCGCCGGGTCCAACTTCGACACCGACGACTACGACGACTGGAACACCTTCCAGCGCGACCTGCAGGTCGACGGCGGCCTGCGGCACGTCCGGGAGGACGTCATCCTGCAGGTGCGCGAGAAGGCGGCGCGGGCGCTGCAGGCACTGTTCGAGTACCTGGACCTGCCGCCGATCACCGATGCCGAGGTGGAGGCGGCCGTCTACGCCAACTCGTCGAACGACTACCCGCTGCGCGACGTGCTCGCCGACCTCAAGGGCGCGCAGTCGGTGATGGACCGCGGCGTCACCGGCCTCGACCTGGTCAAGGGGCTGGAGGCCACGGGGTTCACCGACGTCGCGGAGAACCTGCTGACCGTGCTGCGCCAGCGGGTGTCCGGCGACCTGCTGCAGACCTCCGCCATCCTCACGCCCGCCTTCGTCCCGCTGTCCGCGATCAACGACGCCAACGACTACGCCGGCCCGGGTACGGGTTACCGGCTGCAGGGCGAGCGCTGGGAGGAGCTCAAGAAGCTCCGTCACGTCACGTCCGCGACCAACCCCGAGACCGAGGTGAGCTGAGCGATGGCCACTCCTGCCACCGAACGCACCGTCAGCCTCCGCGAGACCGGGCCCGCCGAGCGCGGCAGCCGTCCCGACGAGGTCGTGATCGCGCTGTCCCCGGCGTTCGCCGGGGAGTTCACGAAGACGATCGTCGACCTCCCGCACGCCGAGGTGCTGCGCCAGCTGCTGGCCGGCATCGAGGAGCAGGGCGTCACGGCCCGGGTGGTCCGGGTCCGCGACACGGCGGACCTCGCGGCGATCTCCCACCTCGGCGCGAAGCTCTCCGGCTCGGGGATCGCGGTGGGCGTGCTGTCGCGCGGGACGGCGATGATCCACCAGAAGGACCTGCCGCGCCTGTCCAACCTCGAGCTGTTCCCGCAGTCGCCGCTGCTCGACGCCGAGGTGTTCCGGAAGATCGGCTCGAACGCCGCGCGGTACGCCAAGGGCGAGTCGCCCGAGCCGGTCCCGACGCGCAACGACCAGATGGCCCGACCACGCTGGCAGGCCAAGGCGGCGCTGCTGCACCTCAAGGAGTTCGACTGCATCGAGGCCGACCGCGGTCCGGTCGAGGTGAAGCCCGTCTTCGAGCTGAGCCACGCCTAGCCAGGTGGACACGAGGCTGGTCGTCGGGGTCGACGTCGGCAACTCCACCACCGAGGCCTGCCTGGCGCGCGTCGGACCCGACGGGGCGGTGACCTACCTCGGCACCGCCTTGAAGCACACCACCGGCGTCAAGGGCACACCGGAGAACGCCGACGGCGCGGTGGCCGCGGTGCGCGAGGTGCTCGCCCGCGCCGGGGCCACCGTCGGCGAGCTGCACACGGTGCTGCTCAACGAGGCCACGCCGGTGATCAGCGGACTGGCCATGGAGACGATCACCGAGACGATCATCACCGAGTCCACGATGATCGGGCACAACCCGGCCACGCCGGGCGGGGAGGGCCTCGGCGTCGGCGTCACGGTGCCGATCGGGGAACTGCTCGGCGACGGACGCGACAGCGAGCGCCCCGTGATCGTCGTCGTCCCGCACGGCTGGGACTTCGACGACGTGGCGGCCACCCTCAACTCGGCCGTCCGCGACGGGGTGGACGTGGTGGCGGCGGTGCTGGCCGGCGACGACGCGGTGCTGGTCACCAACCGGCTCGAGAAGCGGATCCCGGTGGTCGACGAGGTCGCGGCCGTGGAGAAGGTCCCGGTGGGGATGCTCGCCGCCGTCGAGGTGGCACCTCCCGGGCGAACGATCCGGACGCTGTCGAACTCCTACGGCCTGGCGACCGTGTTCGCACTCGACCCCGCACAGACCCGGCAGGTGTCCCCCGTGGCGAGGGCGCTCACCGGCAACCGGTCCGCGGTCGTCATCCGGACCCCGACCGGGGACGTCACCGACCGGTTGATCCCGGCCGGCGTGCTGGAGCTGCGCGGGGCGGGAAAGACCCTGCGGGTCGAGGTCGACGCCGGGGCCGACGCGATCATGGACACCCTGGCCCGGGCGCAGCCCGTCGACGACGTGCACGGCGAGCCCGGCACCCACGTCGGGGGCATGCTGGCGCAGGTCCGCGACACGATGACCGACGTCACCGGCCAGCCGGCGAGCGAGATCGCCATCCACGACGTGCTGGCCGTCGACACCATCGTCCCCGCCGAGGTGCGCGGCGGGCTGGCCGGCGAGGTCGCGCTGGAGCACGCCGTCGCGCTCGCGGCGATGGTTAGCACGGACCGCAGCCGCATGCAGGCCGTCGCCGACCAGGTCGCCGCGGAGCTGGGCTCCTCGGCGGGGGTCGGCGGGGTGGAGGGCGCGATGGCCGTGCGCGGGGCGCTCACCACGCCCGGTGTCGACCGCCCCGTCGCGGTGATCGACCTCGGTGGCGGCTCGACCGACGCCGCCCTGCTCAGCGCGTCGGGCGAGACCACGGCCGTGCACGTCGCGGGGGCCGGAGAGCTGGTCACCAAGCTCATCGCCTCGGAGCTGGCGCTGGACGACCGGGAGGTGGCCGAGAACGTCAAGCGGTACCCCCTGGGCAAGGTGGAGAGCTTCTACCACCTCCGGCACGAGGACGGCACGGTGGAGTTCGTCGACGAGCCGCTGCCGCCGCACGTGTTCGCGCGGGTCGTGGTGATGACCCCCGACGGGCTGGTCCCGGTGCCCACGCGGCACACCCTCGACGCCGTCCGCCGGGTGCGGCGGGAGGCCAAGCGGCGGGTGTTCTGCGTGAACGCGGTGCGCGCGCTGCGGCAGGTGGCACCGCAGGGCAACCTGCGCGCGCTGGACTTCGTGGTGTTGCTCGGCGGCTCGGCGCTCGACTTCGAGATCCCCGACATGATCGCCGACGCGCTCGCCCCGCACGGGATCGTGTGCGGCACCGGGAACATCCACGGCAGCGAGGGCCCGCGCAACGCGGTGGCGTCCGGGCTGGTGGACGCGTACGCCGAGGAGCCGGGGTGAGCGACAGGCGCGAGGCGGAGCGCCCGTCGGTCGTCATCGGCCGGCACATCGACGCGTTCCCCGGCGTGCTGCGCGAGGTGTGCGCGGGGGCGGAGGAGGAGGGCGTGCCGACCCGCGTCGAGCCCGCCGGGGACCGCGAGGTCCGCGACGCCGCCGCCCTGGCGCATTCGGCCGCGCTGGCCTCCGGGCTGGAGGTCGGCGTCGGCATCGACGCGGGCGGCATCATCGCTGTTCACCACGCCAAGCTGCCGCCGGGAGCCCCGGCCCACGTCACCTCCCCCGGGGCGGGCCCGCCGGACTGGCGGCGCGCGGGCCAGGTGGCCGCCCGGATCGTCACGGGGCTGCCGATCGCGCCCTGAGCACGGCGTGGCGGACCAGCCGGGGGCTCCGGAGCCATCGGCACCGGCCCGAGGTCGAGGCGTCGTGCGGTGTGGGCGGGCGGCCCGCTCCGGCCTGCTTCTCGTCCCTGCTGAGCCGGGTCAGCGAACGGCTGGCCACGTACGAGGAGCAGACCCACCAGGACAAGCGGCATGCCGAAGAGCTCCAGGCCACGGCCGACGATCTTCTCGGCCGCCTCGAGCAGCAGCGCCGGCGGGAGCCGTGGGGCCGGCCTGAGTGCACGCGGCGCCTTCGCGGTTCAGCGATTCGCCGGAAGGGGAATTCCTGCCGTTGGTTCGGTTAGCGGTCGGACCGGCCCACGAATTCGATCGAAGTGGGCCGTGCTCGTGTTACTGAGCGACAGGCACCGCGATGAGCGGAACAAAGACATGAAACCGGTCGTATTGCGCGAGCCGATCGAGCCCGGGCCGACCTGACGCTGCGAACGCAACCCGCGGTCGACGACGAGTCCCGGGCCGACCACCAGGCATTCGACCAGGGCTTCCTCATCGGTGCCGCCGCGGCCAGCCGTGACGTGGACGGTGCACCGGACCCATCGGCGTGACGTCACATCCCGCTACATCAAGAGTCGTCGATTGAAAGTCTCGCTCCTTGGCACTTAAATCTTGGGGATCCTGGAATGATCCAGCGCACCGACCGGCCGGATTCGACAAGGAGCTGGTTATGCCTCAAACACCTCAAGACGTCCTCGCACTCGCACAGGACAGGGCCGCGCGGATCGTGGACCTTCGATTCTGCGACCTTCCCGGGCTGATGCAGCACTTCTCCATCCCCGTGGAGGAGCTCACCGAGGACGGCATCGAGTCGGGCTACGGCTTCGACGGCTCCTCGATCCGCGGGTTCCAGGAGATCCACGAGTCCGACATGCTCCTGATGCCGGACCCGACGACGGCGGTGATGGACCCGTTCCGCGAGGTGCCCACCCTTCAGATCCACTGCTTCGTCGTCGACCCCATGACGCGGGAGAACTACTCACGCGATCCGCGCTACGTCGCCAGGAAGGCGGAGGCCAACCTGCGGGCGACCGGCATCGCCGAGGTCTCCTACTGGGGCCCCGAGCTGGAGTTCTACATCTTCGACGGAGCGCGCTTCGATCAGAACCAGCACGAGGGCTACTACCACATCGAGTCGGTCGAGGGGGTCTGGGCGTCCGGAGACCCGGGGAGCCGCGGCTACCGCCCTCGCTACAAGGAGGGGTACTTCCCGGTACCCCCCATGGACCAGCACCAGGACCTGCGGAGCGAGATGGCCCTGACCCTCATCGAGTTGGGCATCCCCGTCGAAGTCCAGCACCATGAGGTGGGTACTGCCGGCCAGGCCGAGATGGACATGCGCTTCTCATCCCTGCTGGCCATGGCGGACAACGTCATGAACTACAAGTACGTGGTCAAGAGTGTCGCCTGGAGGGCGGGCAAGACCGCCACCTTCATGCCGAAGCCGATCTTCGCCGACAACGGCTCGGGCATGCACGTCCACCAGTCGTTGTGGAGGAACGGGGAGAACCTCTTCTACGACGAGGCGGGGTACGCGGGGCTCAGCGATCTGGCCCGGTACTACATCGGCGGGCTCCTCGAGCACTCTCCTGCGCTGCTGGCGTTCTGCGCACCGACCACCAACTCCTACCGCCGCCTGGTCCCCGGCTACGAGGCGCCGATCAACCTCGTCTACTCCCAGCGCAACCGCTCGGCCTGCGTTCGCATCCCCATGTACATGCAAGGTCCCAAGGCGAAGCGCCTCGAGTACCGCCCTCCCGACCCCACCGCGAACCCCTACCTCGCCTTCTCCGCGATGCTGCAGGCCGGCCTCGACGGGATCCGGAACAAGATCGAGCCGCCGGACCCGATCGACCGGGACCTCTACGAGCTCAAGCCCGAGCAGGCGGTATCGGTGAAGCACGTGCCCGCGTCGCTGGAGGCGGTCCTGGAGGCCCTGGAGGGGGATCACGACTTCCTCGTCGAGGGCGGCGTCTTCACCGACGACCTGATCGAGACCTGGCTGGACTACAAGCGGACCCAGGAGGTCGACCAGATCCGCCTGCGGCCGCACCCCTGGGAGTTCATGCTCTACTACGACCTCTGATCCGAACTCGAAATGCAGATCAGGGCGGCGGTGTGCGTACGACCAATCGGCGGAGCGGCGACTCGACCTCCCCGCCCCGCCGCCCAAACCTCAGACCATCGTGCCGAGCAGCTCGCGGAGGTGCCGGTCGACCTGTGGCATGTACTCGGGGTTGACCGAGAACAGCCCGACGTGGCCGAGCACGTCGTCGAATGACTCGCAGCTCGCTGCCGGCGATCAGTTCCTGCTCGAGCCGGCAGTCCCGAACGGGGAAGAACATGTCCTCGTTGATCGGCATGACCCGTCCCGATCCCATTCCAGATCGTCGTGCAAACGCATTCGGCCAGAGCTCCGAGCAGGATCTACGCGCTGCCGTTACCACAGATGTTGTCACGGACGTGCTGGAGATGTGTCCGCATCAGGTGCTGCGCCAACTGCGCATCCCCGTCGAGCACAGCTGCGACGATCTCCCGATGTTCCCGCAAGTAGGCATCTCGCCGCGCAGCAGTGAAGTTTCTGCGCTTCATGGCGCCCCAGATCGGCTGCGCACGGGAAAGATTGAAGGCGTCGCTGAAGGCGATGAGTAGGCCATTGTGCGTGGCCATGGCAAAACTCCGGTGTAATGCAGCATCCCAGAGTTCGAACTCCTCGTAGCCCCTCGACTTGTCGCCGCCGGCGAGACACCGCTTCATCTCCGCCACATCGGCCTCGGTTGCCGCAGCGATCGCCAGCGGCATCAAGTGCGGCTCGAGCATGATCCGCGCCGCCATGAGCTCGGCTGGGCTGACCTTGAGATCGTGAGTCGGCAGGCCGTTCGGCATCGGTTGAGGAGCCGCCACGAACGTACCTCGTCCCACGTGGCGCACGATCCGGTGGTCAGCCTCGAGGATCTGCAGCGCGCGGCGCACGGTGCTTCGAGTCGCTACTGCCACCTCGGAGAGTTCGCGTTCCGTGGGAAGCTTGGTCCCTGGCTCGAGACCGCCATCGTCGATCATCGCTTGGACGATCGAGAGAACCTTGCCGACATCTCCAACGGCCCAGGTCGAGGAGATCATCCGTGTTTCCCACCTGTCGCCGAGATCGTTCGTGACGAAATGGACCCGCTGCCCGGTGACAGCGCCGGCGGGCCGGCGCGCCGGAGCCGAAACCGAGGCCGGGCGCTGCCGCGAGGCCGGCGATTCACCCCTGGACCTCCGGCATCGTGACCACCAGCCCGTCCAGGTCGTGGGTGATCAGGATCTGGCACGAGAGCCGGGAGCCGCCGTCCACGCCGTCTGCGAACTGGAGAAGGGCCTGTTCGGCTCCCGTGGCTTCCCCCACCTTGTCGCGCCACGGCGCGACGACGTGGACGTGGCAGGTGGCGCACGAGCAGTGTCCACCGCAGTCAGCGTCGATACCGGGGACGTTGTTGCGGATCGCCCCCTTCATGACCGAGGTTCCGACTGGAACGTCCACGACATGCTCCGTCCCGTCGAACTCGACGTAGGTGACCTTGGCCAATGGGCCCACTCCCCTCGATGCGCTCCGACTCGGATCCATCTCCGATGTGCCTACAATTAAATGATCATGTCACGCATGGGCACGTCCAGGTCGCCAAGCTTGTCCACGCAGACGTGCCGGCAGTCCGCGATGATTTTCTTTCCCGCCATGAACTCCGCCGGCGAGTTGACCGCTTCGACTGCCATCAGACGGTTGCCTTTCAGGTGGAACACCGCGAACCGGTTCTGCGCCTCGTCACCCCTGATGACGAGTGCGCCACCTCGGCAGACCATGCCCGCGATCTGCAGCTTGGTGTCGTACTGATCCGACCAGAACCATGGCGTCTCCGGGCGCGGCGCGGGACGTCCGGTGAACGCAGCGGCCACCTGCTTGGCCTGCTCGATCAGATTGGGCACGCTCTCGAACCGGAACGAGCAGTCATAGAGAACCACGGGCCGACGGGAGACGTCGCCGATGGCGAAGATGCACGGATCGCTCGTGCACGCCGATCCATCGACGATGACGCCGTCGTCGCACTCGAGACCGGCCGCGATGGCAAGGCCGTCCTGGGGAACGGCGCCGATGCCGATCACCACGGCGTCGCACGGCAGCAATTCTCCGGTGGCGAGCGCAACGCCCACCACCTTGTGGTCCTCCTGGACGAACGTCGTGATCTGGGCGTTGAGCCGGAAATCGACCCCGTGATCGAGGTGATGGCGAAGGAAGAACGCCGCGAGTGGCTCGGAGGCGACGCGGGCAAGCAGGCGCTGCTGCTGTTCGATCACGGTCACCTCCACGCCGAGGTCCCGTGCGGCTGCTGCCACCTCCAGTCCGATGTAGCCGCCACCGCAGATGACGATGCGTCCACCTGTGCTCAGAACGGCCTTGAGCCGCTCGGCATCCGCCTGGTCACGCAGGTACAGCACGTTGTCGAGATCGTGGCCATGGACGTCGATCCGTCGGGCCCGGGACCCGGTCGCGAGCACGAGCCGGTCGTAACCGACCATGCGTCCGTCGTCGAGGCCGACGGTCCGGGCGACGCGGTCGATCGTCACCGCCGTACGCTGCAACAGCAGGTCGATGCCCTGCTCCTCGTAGAAGCCGGCCGGCTTGAGCAAGAGGCTGTCGGCATCGGCCTGGCCCTTGAGCCAGGCCTTGGACAGGGGTGGCCGCTCATAGGGCAGGCCCGGCTCCTCGCCGATGAGCACGATCGCGCCGTCGAAGCCATAGGCGCGGAGCAGCGCCGCTGTGGCGCCGCCGGCCTGGCCACCGCCCACGATGACGACGCGCTGTGGCCTGTCCATCACGTCTGTCCTCGCCGGGGCACGGAACGTGCATCGTGGGTGGTCCTCGCCGTGCGCCCCAGGTGACTCGTAATCATGTCGTCCGGACCGAGGTCGTCGTTGCTAAAGATGCCGTCCTCCGGACACCCTGCCGATGCCGCGGACCCGCAGGCCGCCGTCGGACTGCATCACCGCGCCGGTGGTCGTCGCCGAGTTGGCGTTGGAGGCGAGGACGACATACATGCCCGTGTAGTCCTCCGCGGTCGGCGAGTAGTCCAGCGGCAGCAACGGCGCGATGTCCTCGGCCGTGCGCCCGTCGGTGAGTGATGCCCCGTCCAGCCCCAGGCTGACCGGGCCACGCAGGTCGGAGTTGAACGGCCCCGGAGCCACGCCGTTCACCCGGATCTTCGGCGCGAGCTCGAACGCGAGCTGGCTGACCAGGCCGAGGCCGGCGTGCTTGCTGGCGGTGTAGAGGGGGCCGCCGCCGTCGGTGTGGAAGGCCGCGTTCGACAACGTGAAGATCATGTTGCCGTGGGTCTTGAGCAGCTCGGGGTAGGACGCCTTGGCGCCCATCAGATATCCCTTGACGTTCACCGAGAAGACGGTGTCGAACGCCGCGTCGAGGCCCTCCGCCGGGAGGTCGACGATGGACACGCTGCCGTCCCACACCCCGGCGTTGCCGACGAACGTGTCCAGCCGGCCGTAGGCCTCGACGGCCGCGGCCACCGCCTGCTGGTTCGAGGCCAACGAGGACACGTCGCCCTCGACAGCCACCACGTCGGACGGGAAATCCTGGCGCAGCTGCGCCACTTTGTCGGCGTCGCGCTCGAGGACGGCCACCCTGGCGCCTTCTTCGACGAACCGCCTCACCAGTGCGTGCCCGAGGCCTGAGCCGCCCCCGGTGATCATCGCTACCGCGCCGTCCAACCAGCCCACGACTTCCTCCACATTCTCTGCCTGACAACCGGATGGGCTGCTCCCATCCGGGCACCGCACCGGTGACGGAAACCCGGATGGGAGCCAGGGCGGCTCAGAAGAACGTCGTGACCGCAGGCGACCAGATCACCGTCGAGTCCAGGACGACCTTGCGGGAGGCGATCTTGAAAGAACCCCCGGTCCGGCGCAGGATGTCCTGGCGCTCGCCGTGGAACTGCGTTCCCTTCTCGTCGAATCGCGCGTGCGGCACGAGGAAGTTCGACCTGACGGCCAGTTCGTCGGGCTTGTCGGTGTAGCTGGCTTCGACGTTGGTGATCAGGTGCCGGACCCGTCCCGGGGGGTTGTCGCACCACAGCAGCCGGGCGGTCTGCATCCGGAAGACGCGGAGCTGGAGCTGGGGCAGCCGCTCGTCGAGGACGCACGGCTCACCATCAGCGGACAGTTCGAGATCAACCGCTCGATCGCCGGGCTTCCCCGAGATCATCCGGACCTTTCGGGCCGGGACCCAGTAGCGCATGTCCTCGGTGAACAGCGCGAGCCATTCCTCGTAGCACCGGTGGTCGAGCAGCCGTGCCTCCTCGGTCAGGAAGCGCTGCACCTCGAACCAGGCCGCCATGTCCACCAATTCGCCCGGCGTCCCCGCCGTGCAGGTACCGGTCTCGGTCGTCTGCAGCATCTCGGTGCTCACTTCCCGCCCTCCATCCGGCGCGACCACTCCCGGAAGAAGCTGCGCTGCGCGGCCTCGCTCAACTTGTCGGTCATCCAGCAGCCCAGCCCTTCGTGCCAGTACTCGGTGCCCGCGCCCATCTCGTAGCTGGAGAATCCTCGGGAGCCCTGCGTGCCCTGTGCGGTGCGGGTGATGCTCTCCCAGATGGCGCCGTCGTCCTGCTCGACGATCCCGGCCGGCCCGAAGGAGAAGTTGTAATAACCGGCCAGCTCCCGCTTGACGTGCTCGGGGGCGTCCCGGTCGACGAAGGTGTAGGCCCAGAGCTCGATCTCGTTCGGGCCCTTGGGATGGCAGACCCGGAAGGTATGGAAGATCGGCAGCAGGGACCAGTTCGGGAACACGGTCCCGGCCGCCAGCTGGCAGCGCAGGTGGATCGCGCTGACCCGTTCCTCCGCCTCCGCCAGGCAGGACTGCATGTACTCCCGGGTCTCGGGGCTGAACGCCTCCACGGGCTGGTTGAGCGGCAGGTAGGGCTCGGACCCGTCCGGCGGGTCGAAGTTGGCGGCGAAGCCGTGGCCGCCATCGACGGCGCAGTGCACCAGGCCGGCGAGGAACTGCTCGTCGCTGAACCGGATGGCCTCCAACGAGGAGCCGTGGGTGAATCCGATGTGGTACTCGTCCCCGGCGAAGTTGTCCTGATAGATCTTCCAGTTGGTCGGGATCCGCCACTTCACCGGCTGGCCGACGACCTCCATCCCGCCCTCGCGGCGGTCGAAGATGGCGTCGAGAAACGGGACCATGCCACCGAGGGCCTCCCGCAGCGGGACCGCGTTGGGGTCGAACGTCGCGAAGATCATCCCGTGGATGGTGTCCACCTGGGCGACCGGCGTCAGCCCCAGCTTGCCCTTGTCCAGCGGCGGGTTCTTGTAGTACTGCTCCTCGAAGGTGACACCCACCAGCCTGCCGTCGTTGGCGAAGGTCCAGGCGTGGTAGGGGCAGGTGAACGTGTTCGCGGTCCCGGTGTCCTCCAGGCACACCTTCGCGCCGCGGTGGCTGCAGGCGTTGAGGTGCACGCGGATCTGGCCGTCCCGCCCGCGGCTGACGATGACCGCGTCCTCGCCCATGAACGTGGTGAAGAAGGACCCGGTCCGGGGCAGCTGGCTCTCGTGGCCCAGCGGGAGCCAGCACTTGCCGAAGATCTCGGCCAGTTCCCTCTGGTAGATCTCCTCGCTGGAGAAGATGGCTCGTGCCACCCGTGACCCGTCGGGGGACACCAGCCTGTTCTGATCGCTGTCGATGACCGCCGCGATGTCGGCGTCGGAGATGGTGCTGGACATGCCGAGACTCCTTTGTTCGGCCTTTCGCGGGCGCCGGTGCGCACGTGGTGCCCCGGCGGAGGGAGATGCCTACAGCTCGTAGATCGCGAAGCCCATGCCGCAGACCCACTCGGGCACGGCCTCGTAGCTGAGAACGGTGGCCTCGGCCCCGTCGAGGGCGCCCATGCCGGCCGCCCAGTTCAACACCTCGTGGGCGCCGAAGCCGGCGGCGGACTCGATCTCGGCGTAGGTCAGGGCGCGTACCGCGGCGGTGTCGCCGGCGGCGACGAGGTCGAGGAAGTGGCGGTCCCAGTCCGGCGCGACGAGCGGACGGTCGATGATCTCGGCCATCATCTGCTCGTACTTGCCGAGGTCCACCATCAGGTCCGGGTCTTCCTTCAGCACCTGGAGACCCTCGGTCTGGTAGCGCTTCATCCGCTCCATGAACGGCTGCAGTTCCGGCGGCCAGTCCTGGAAGTGTTCGAGCCAGATCGGCGGCCAGTGCGACAGCCCGCCGGTCGAGAGGATCAGGATCCGGTTCTCGCCGGGGGCCTCGAGCAGCGCCGACCGTACCGCCCGTCCCAGCCGGTACGCCCGGTCCATCGTCGGCAGCGGCGGGTGGTAGACGTTCACGAAGACAGGGATCACCGGGATGTCGTTCTGCGGGCGGATCAGCTGCCACGGGGCCATCAGGTTGTTGCCGTACGCGATGCGGCCCATCCGGGTGATGTCGAAGCCGGCGGCGACGGTTCGCTCCAGGAGCTCCTTGGCCAGCGCCGGCGCGCCGGGCACCTCGACGGGCCGCTCCATGCGCATGACCTCGACGAAGTGGTCGGCCGGACCCTGGTGGGAGTCGGCGACGGCGATGGCGAAGGTCGGGGCCATCGGCCGGAAGATGTTCTCGAAGTGGTCGTCGAGAAATGCGACGACCACGTCGGGGCGCAGTTCGTCGAGGTAGGCGTTGATCCGGTCGATGGCCGC
Organism: Pseudonocardia bannensis; assembly: GCF_012911875.1. Taxonomy (GTDB): domain Bacteria; phylum Actinomycetota; class Actinomycetes; order Mycobacteriales; family Pseudonocardiaceae; genus Pseudonocardia; species Pseudonocardia bannensis. The sequence continues at coordinate 19,372 of NZ_JAAXKZ010000017.1, forward strand.
GAACATGGGCTTGCGGCGTTCCTCGGCAACCGTCTCGGGCCAGCCGACGATGCCCGGGGCGTGCGACATGCTGATGCCGCCGACGATGGTGTTCATCGGTTCTCTCCCTCGGTTCGATGTGCTCAGGCGGAGCTGCTGCCCGGGCCGGCGACGACCGCTTCGACCTCGAAGAGGAACTCCTCCTTGACCAGGCGGTCGACGGTGAGCAGCGTGTTCGGCGGGAACACCGAGGTCGTGAACAGCTTCGGGAACAGCGCGGCCCGCAATTCCATGAAGGTCGGGATGTCCTGGGAGTGCACGAGGTAGGTGCGGAACTGGATGACGTCGTTCCAGTCGGCACCCATGGCCCGCAGGACGTCACCGAGGTTCTTGTGGACCTGCGCGAACTGCGCACGGAAGTCGCCGACGCCCACGACCTCGCCGTGCTCGCCCACAGCCAGCTGCCCCGCGACGAACATCAGATCGGTGCCGGAGGGGACGACCGTGAGGTGGGAGTAGAGGCCCTGCGCTTCACAGGCTCCATCGGGATTGGCATACGTCACCTTGGGGGGCATGACGACCTTTCGATGAGGGGGCGGGTTAGTGGTCGAGTGCTGGCCGGCCCCGTCGCAGCGCGCGGTCGGGGTGGTCACGCATGAGCACCTCGGCGGCTGTCAGGCAGCGGTCCTCGCGGAACCGGCCCGCCACGAACTGGACGCCGCACGGGCCGTCCGGGCCGATCGAAGTGGGGACGGCCAGTGCCGGTAGCCCGCAGACATTGGCGGCGATCGCCGGCGCGAGAGCATCGATCACCTCGCGGACCGCGTCCGGCCCCCGCTGGTCGTAGTCCACCGGGAAGGGCCGGCGCCAGGAGACGGGCATCAGGAGCAACGGGTAGTCGTCGAGAAACGCCGACCACTCGCGCAGGATCGTCGTCCGCAGACCGAACAGCTCGAGGTACCGGACACCGTCGATATCCGCGGCCACCTCGTTCATCACCTTCGCCACGGCCTGCATGGAGGGATCTCCCAGCTCCGCGACCCGTTGCAGGAGCCCGTGCCCCGCCTCCCAGAGGGCGGCTCGGAATACGTCCATCACCCGCTCGAAGCTGGGTGGCACCACCTCCACCGGCTCGTAGCCGGCCGCCTCCATCCGGCGCGCCGACACATCGATCTCGGCGGTGACCGAGGCGTCGACGTCGGTCCATGGCACGCTTCGCACAACGGCCAGCCGGGACGGGGGTGTCGCGTCCAGCTCCAACGGCACCGGTACCGACCACGGATCGAGATCGCTGCCGCGGGCCATCGCCCGCAACGCCAACCTCATGTCCTCGACCGTCCTGGTCATCGCCCCTTGGACGCCCATCAGCTGGGACAGGGGGGGACGGTCCCCCGGTGCGGTGGCGTCGAAGGAGGGTATGCGTCCCTGGGTGGGGCGCAGCCCCAGCACCCCGCAGGCGTAGGCCGGGTAGCGGATCGAGCCCGCAAGGTCACTGCCGTGCGCGATCGGGACGATGCCGGTGCTGACCGCAGCGGCGGAGCCGCCGCTGGACCCGCCCACTGTGACCTTCGGATTCCACGGGTTCAGGGTGCGGCCATGCAGCTCGTTGTCGGTGAACCAGCGCCAGGAGAACGAGGGGGTGTTGGTTCGGCCGAGGATGATCGCCCCGGCGTCGCGCAGGTTGCCCACGGCGGGGTTGTCGTTGAGCGCCACCCGATCCTTGAACGCCCGGACACCGTTCGTCGTGGGGCTGCCGCGCTGATCGACGTTGATCTTCGTGGCCACCGGGACCCCATGGAGGACGCCCAGGGGCTCGCCGCGCCGCACACTCCGGTCCGCTCGGTCCGCAGCCGCCCGCGCTCCAGCGGCGTCGATGTCCACGAGGGCCACCAGGTCGCCGTTGACCTCCTCGAGACGGGCGAGGCAGGACTCGGTGATCTCCCGACAGCTGACCTCCCGGCTGGACACGGCCCGCGTGATCTGTGCCGCGGTCCAGGTCCAGTACGCGTCCGCGGTCATGCTCGTTCGTCCCCCGGAGGGCGACCCGCGGCCCCACGACCGACGCGGTTGGTCAGGACGCCCAGGCGTGGTGCGGCGATGCTCACTTCGTCGCCCGGCACCAAGAACTTCGGCGGATCGAAGCCGATTCCGACCCCCTTCGGGGTACCGGTGGCGATGACGTCTCCCGGTTTGAGGGTGAGGCCCGCGCTGATCGTGGCGATCAGGGTCGGGATGTCGAAGATGAGATCCGTGACGAGCGCGTCCTGCCGCTTCTCGCCATTGACGGTGGTGGTCAGCCGGGTAGTGGCGAGATCGACCTCGTCCGCCGTCACGGCGAACGGTCCCATCGGCCCGAACGTGTCCAGTGACTTCCCGAGGAACCACTGCGTGTGCCGCTTCTGCAGGTCTCGCGCCGTCACGTCGTTGAAGAGGCAATACCCCCACACGTGACCGAGGGCATCCTCGGCTGTGATGCCACGTCCGCCGACCCCGAGGATGACCGCGAGTTCACCCTCGTAGTCCAGCGACTCGGTCAGGCCCGTGTGCGGATCGATCTCCTCCCCGGATCCGATGAGCGCGTCGGGGCTCTTGGTGAAGATCACCGGGTGCTCGGGCGACGCAGATGCCGTCCGGCCGGCGGGATCGCTGGAGTCGAAACCGCTCCTCGCGAATTCTTCGGCGTGTTCGTGGTAGTTCCTGCCCACACACAGCAGATTCCGGCTCGGGCGCAGTGGCGGCAGCAAGGAAAGGAATGTCAGCGGCAGCTCCTCATCATCGGGCCGCAACGTTTCCTTCAACTCGGCCCAGCCCGAGAGAAATGGCGTGAGCGAGGCGACCGGGCGCCCCGTAATGGCGTCACGGAGCGGGCGGAGAGTGTCCCCGCCCTCGGTAACGAGCCCCACCTGGGGCTCGCCATCTCGCAGGTACGACGAGAAACGCACGCGCAGAAGCCTTTCGCGGCCAATGTGGACCAATGAATGGATGCGGTCGAACTGGTTGGAAATTAGAGCGCGAGGGCGCCTTCGACGTCAAGCCCCGGAAATCACATGGCTCCGCCGCGGGCCGGCCCGACCAATGCGGACCATTTATTCCTGTCCAACCAATATGGACCAATAGACGGGTATCGCGGCGGCCGCAGCTGCATTGAGCAGAGACTTCGACGCACCCAGACGCAGTGAACGCCGCTGTTCACCACCCCTGGAACTGCTCACAAGGATTCCTGATCTGATGGCGGAACACGGGCCGGCCTGCCGGCCACCTGGAGCTCGGCCTCCCGGTGAACACATGACCTCGCCCACCGCGGGATGGTTCCTGAGTTACCGACCCACGGGCGAGAGACGGAGCACCGGCCACATCTGTGCGCTCCATACGCGATGGCATCGGTCCGCGTACGGGGGTCGGGCGTGCCCCGAACGGTCGTGGCGCCCCATCCATCGCCCGTGAGGTGAGCTGATCGGTCGGCTCAGGGGCCGGCGGGGCCGTCCCCGAGCAGGAAAGCGGTGATGGCGTCGGCCACGTCGGGCTGCTCGTTGAGCAGCAGGTGCCCACAGCACTCGACGATCAGCGTCTCGCTGTGCGGCAGCCGAGCCGACCACGCTTCAGCCTGCCGGACGGGAGTCACCTCGTCGTCGCGCCCCCACACCAGCAACGTCGGCATCGCGACCCGATGCAGCCAGCGTTGCAGGGTGTGGTCGTAGTTGCGTTCCCACAGCACCCGGGCCAGTGAACCGCTCTCGCGATAGCCGGCGACGATCGCGTCCACGCTCGGCTCGCCCGAGCCGAAGAGCAACTGCGGGTTCCGGGTGAGCTTGGTGGCCAGTACCGGAGGTTCCAGACGAAGGATGTCCAGCGTCGGGTGGTCAGGTACGCGCAGGCCCGCGGGGCTGGCGAGCGCGAGCCGCCGCACCCGGTCCGGGCTGTGGATGGCCAGTAGTGCGGCGATCCAGCCGCCGAGCGAGTGCCCCACCACGTCGGCCGAGGAGATGCCGAGGTCGTCGAGTAGCTGCAGGTAGTGCGGCACGAAGTCGCGCATGTCCCGGATTCCGGGGTCGTCGGCGGAGAGGCCGAAACCGGGATGGTGCGGGATCACGACCTCGAAATGCTCCGCCCAGCGCAGCGCGAAGTCGGCGCCGGGGGCGGTCGAGCCCCCGTGCAGGAACAGCAGCGGCTGCCCGCTGCCGGCGCGCTGGACCGCGACCTCGATTTCGTTGACGGTGTGGCGTTCGACCGCGAATGAGCGGTGCTCCCGGTCCGTGGTGGTCATGCGCTGGCTCCAGCGGTGGAGGGGGCCAGGGCGACCCGGCCACGCAGTCGGGGGATGACTTCCTCGGCGAACAACGTGAGGTTCTTGACGGTCTTCCAGTGCGGCATGTCCCCGAGGTGCAGGTGGCAGAGCACCCGCCCGGCGCCGGTCTCGTCGAGCCACCGGCCGATCTGGTTCGCGACCGTCTCCGGGCTGCCCAGCGTCGCCCGCCAGGACTGGATGCCCTCCCAGCTCATGGTCGTGCGCTGGTCCCCGGTGGTCCAGCCGGGGCCCGCCTCCAGCAGGGCACGCAGCGCGGCGGGCGATACGTAACCGGGCGGCATCCGGTAGTGGTTGGACGTACGCAGGGCGTTGTTGAAGTACCAGAGCACGTGCTCCTTGCCCTCGCGCTCGGCCTCCTCGTCGGTCTCCCCGACGTAGCAGAAGATGGAGAACATGAGCCGGTCCGGAGTGACCGTCTGGCCCTTGTCGGCGGCGGCCTTCCGGAAGCTGCGGTACGCGCGGTCCTGCTGCTCCTTCGGCACGAACACAGAGGCGTAGCCGGTCTCGTAGCGGGTGGCGAGCTCGATGGTCTCCGGGCTGCCGGTGCCCACGAACCAGACCTTGGGGTGTGGCTTCTGGTAGGGCCGCGGCCACGGGTTGAGCATCCGGTAGCTGTAGAAGGGCCCGTCGTGCTCGATGGGGCCGTCCTCCTGCCACGCCTTCAGCACGACCTGGAACGCGTCCTCGAAGCGTTCCCGGGCCGTCGCGGGGTTGATCTGCGTCGCATTGGAGTAGTACTCCATGCCGGTGCCCAGCGGGAACGCAACCTCCAGCCGGCCACCGGACATGACGTCGAGCATCGCGTACTCCTCGGCCACCCGGTTGGGGTAGGAGAAGTTGAGCAGGGTGCCCATGACGCAGAGCTTCGCTGCCGTGGTCTGCGGGATCAGCGCGCCCGCGATCAAGTTCGGGGCGGGCATCATGCTGTACACCGTCGAGTGATGTTCGTTGATCATCAGCCCGTCGAAGCCCAGGCGGTCGGCCAGTGCGAGCTCGCTCAGGTACCGCCGGTACAGCGCGTGACCCTTTTTCGGGTCGTACATCGAGTTCGGGAAGTCGACCCACAACGAGTCGTATTTCTCGTGGTCGTCCGGCAGGTGCGCGTAGGGCATGAAGTGAGCGAAGTAGAATTCCAGATCATCGTGCGGATTGATGGTGATCCCCTTCGTGTCGCGACGGCGTTGGCGCGGCAAAGAGACATCGGAACTCGCCTGACGTCGTCGGATTCCGTTACCCGGTCGGCGGGACGACTATGACCGCCTGCCGGAACCCCGGGTAGTCCCGCTTCGGCTCTCGGGCGATACGGCGAACGTGTCGGAGCCCACGCCAGGGGAGCGCTTCGTGATGCCCTTAAGGGAGGACGGCGTCGGGGACGAGGTCGTGCTGCAGGCGGCATATCACGCCGGCGTGCCGGATGAACTCGGTGACGGCGATGCGCCGGTCGCCGCGGCGCCGCGCGACTGCGATCATCGACGGGGAGGCGTCACGTAGGGGTATCCCGACCAGCATCGGGTTGGGCGCCAGCCGGGGCACGCTCGCGGCCACGGTGAGAGCGCCGCGCCGCAGGGCGAGCGCGAGTTCGAACTCGTGCACGGTGACGGCGTCGATCCGGCCGTGCCCCGGAGCCGGCCCGTCGCGGAGTTCGTCGAGGAGCCAGAAGGCGCTCCATTCCGCGGGCGCGCGGGACATGTCGAGCATCGGCTCGTCCAGGATGTCGTCCACCCGTACCTCGTCCGCGGTCGAGAGTGGATGGCGAGTACTCACGAACAGTTCGCGGGGCTCCCCGAGCACCGGAAACATATCGATGCGCCGGTCGTGGTAGGGGGGTCGGACGATGGCGACGTCCACGGCGCCCCGGGCCAGCGGCTCTGTCTGCTCAGCGAAGTTGAGCTCGCACAGAGAAAGTTGGAGCTTCGGATGCGCCATCTGGAAGCTCTGCAGGATCGGCCCGGTGAGCTCGGCCGCGGCCAGCATTCCGCCGACGAGGCCGACACGCAGGAATCCTGATGCTGTCTCCTGCCGGACGGCACTGATCGCGTCCTCGACCCGGCTGAGGATCTCGCGAGCGTGCTCCACCAGTTGCGCTCCGGCTGTCGTCAGCTCGACGCCGCGGGTGGACCGGATCAGGAGTGGCACACCCAGCTCGAGCTCGAGCTGGCGAATCGCCTGAGACAAGGGGGGCTGGGCGATCTGCAGCCGCCGGGCAGCCCGCCGAAAAGCGCCCTCCTCCGCCACCGCCACGAAGTATCGGAGATGGCGGAGATCCATGTGCGCGGAAGGTACCGATCGATTGCGGAGCGGTCAATCTCCGACAAAGAAATCCACGGACCGGGCCGGGAAGAATGGAAGCAGCGCTGAGAACATGGTGGAGGGCTACTACGCGGGGCGATCGACGAACTGCTGGATCGCCCTCTTCCGAACCTTCCTCAACGCTGTTCCTGCCTTCCCGACCAGACCTTTACGTGGCTCTGTCGAGGAGCACAACCTGAGTAACCGACTCCGCCACCCCGCGGATGGTCCCCCTCGGCCCGATCGCGGTCGGCCCGCTCACCGGGCCGCCGCTACCGACCACGCCGCACGACGAAGCAGGTCACCGCGCGGGCTGGAGATCACCCGGCCACCCGCGCGGCTGCCGCACCTCCAGCGGTCACATCATGCCGGCCGGCCGAAGAAGTCGACGGCCAGCCGGTTGAACTCGTCCCGCCGCTCCGCCTGGGCCCAGTGACCGCACCGGGAGAAGACGTGAAGATCCGCATTCGGCATCCGCTGCAGAGCGAACAGGCCCCCATCCATGGGCACCACACGATCGTCGCGCCCCCAGACCAGCAACGTCTCGTGCCGCACCTCGTGCAGGTACCGCCAGAGCTGGGCCTCGGATGACGACATGATCGAGTTGACCGCCCTCAGCGCGCCGGCTCGCGCATCGGGATCCAGCGCGGCCTCGAGGCGCTCCGTGATCAGCTCCTCGGTGACCATCGCCGGGTCGAAGACCATCATCCGGATGAAGGCCGCCATGCGGTCGCGGGACGGGCCGGGCGCGTCGTAGAACGAGGACAGGATCTTCAGTCCTTCGCTCGGGTGCGGCGTCAGGACGTTCACCGACACCCCGGCCGGCCCCATGAGGATCATGCGGTCGATGCGGTCGGGGTGGTCCAGCGCCAGGCGCACCGTCGTTCCGCCGCCCAACGAGTTGCCGACGAAGTGCGCCTTCTCCACTCCCAGGGCGCCGAGGAGGTCGGCGATGCACCGGGCGGCGAACGTCCAGTAGTCACCGTCGAAGTCCGGCTTGTCCGACTGCCCGTATCCGGGCTGGTCCGGAACGATCACGCGGAAGTGCTCGGCGAGCGCCGCCACGTTGCCGCCGAAGTTGCTCCACCCGGACGCCCCCGGGCCGCCGCCGTGCAGCAGGACGAGCGTCTCCCCCGCTCCGGCCTCGTGGACATGCAGTTTCGTTCCCTGGACCGCGACCGTCCGGGTCGTCACGTTCGCGGAGTCGGCAGCGCTGTCATTGGTCATGTGATTTCCCACCATCCTGGGACAACAAGGACTTCAAGTCGGTGCCCTCGTGTGCGAGCGTCGCGGCGTCGACGACGGTGCGCCGCCCGATCAGGCGTTTCGCGACGGCGATATCGCGGGCGTTGTTCATGCTGAAGGCCGCCACCACCCGGGACCGGCTCAGATAGAAGACCGAGAACCGGCGGTCGTCCGGGGCCCCGCGCAGCACGACGTCGTCCGCGCCCTGGGACGAGCCGACCATCTGCAGGTTCACCGAGAACTGGTCCGACCAGAACCACGGGACCTCCGAGAACGGCTGGTCCGCACCGAGCACGTTCCGGGCGACGGCGACCGCGTGGTTCTGTGCGTTCTGCCAGTGTTCCGGCCGGATGTGCCGGCCCAGCGCCGGCTCGAACCGGTTGGCGACGTCACCAGCGGCGAAGACGAACGGGACACTGGTGCAACCCCGCGCGTCGACGAGCACGCCGTTCCCGGTCGCGAGGCCCCCGTCCGCAGCGAGATGGTCGGCCGGAACAGCGCCGACACCGGCCACGACGAGATCGGCCTCCCAGCGCCGCCCGTCCTCCGCGGTGACAGCGACGCCGGCTCCGGACTCGCGCACGCTCGTGACGTGGACCGACGTCACCACGTCGACCCCGAGGCCTCGGTAGAAGTCCGCGAGGATCTTCGACGTGACGGTGCCCAGCGACCTCGAGAAGGGGCCCTCGGCGGCCTCGAGCATCGTCACCGAGCAGCCCAGGCCCACGGCACCCGACGCGACCTCGGCCCCGATGAACCCGCCCCCGACGACGAGCACGGACCGGGCCGTGGCCAGGCGTGCACGCAGCCGGGATGCGTCGGCGAGCGTACGGAGCACGAGCACGCGCGACTCCGGATCGTCCCGGCACCCGTCGAGCCCGCGGGCCGCCGCCCCGGTGGTCAGGATCAGCTTCCCGAACGGGAACCGGTTCCCCCGCGCGTCCTGCACGCAACGGTCGTGCAGGTCGACGCCGGTGATCCGGCACCCGAGCCGGAGCTCCACGTCGTGGTCGCGGTACCAGCTCTCCGGGTGCACCAGCAGCGTCGCGAGATCCGGCTCCTCGGTGAGGACGGACTTCGAGAGCGGCGGCCGGTGGTACGGAGCCGTGGGCTCCTCGCCGAACATCACGATCGACCCGGTGAAGCCCTGGCCGCGCAGCGACTCCGCCGCCCGGGCGCCGGCCAGGCCGGCGCCGACGATCGCGATGACCTCACCAGCGCTCATGCCGTGACGTAGACGAACTCGCTGTCGGAGCGCGTCCCGAAACGCCGCAGCGGGTGCTGCGCCGGAAGGCAGACCGCCGCACCCGACCGCAGATCGAACTGGCCGCCGTGCAGCGGACACTCGATGACGTGGCCCTCGAGGAATCCGTCGGCCAGCGACGCGTCCTCGTGCGTACACGTGTCCTGCACCGCGAGCACCTCGCCGTCCACGAGGAACACCGCGACCGGGCCGGCCTCGCTGGGGACCCGCACTCCCTCGCCGCTGCGCAGCTCAGCGAGCGGGCAGCGGGCGATCTCCTTCGGCGCGCTCATGCATCCCAGTCCGTCGGCACGTCGGCGAACTGGTGCAGCGCGGCCTCCAGGCCCTTGAAGTGCCGCAGCGCGGTGGCCAGGCTGCCCTTGAACTTGATCGGCCCGGTCACGGCCCGCCGGACGCCCATCTCCTTCGTGGCCACCTTCCGCCAGGTCTCCGCGGGCGCGGCCAGGTTGAACTTCGGGTCCTTCCCGTCCAGCTTCGGCCCGGCGTAGTCGATGATCCCGTCGTTGTTGACGTGGATGTGGACGGGCGCCCGATCGCGGTCCGAGACGGACATCTCCACGATCATGTCGAGGCCCTTCGTCCCCTCGATCGCCTTCGTGTTGTCCTTCCAGACCTCGGCGTACTGCCGGATCCAGTCCTCGCTCAGCAGGGGGTACACGGCTACTCCTTGAAAGAAGAGAAGTGGGTGCGGTATTCGAGGCGCAACGTTTCCCAGGCGTCGGAATCACGTGCCGCGTCCGCGAGAAAGGCCCAGAACTCCTGCCGCGCATGGCAGAGCAGGTCCAACGCCGTCGGGTCGAGGAAGATCTCCCGGTGCGACCGTTGCGACGTCACCCGCAGGCGCGACCCGTTGGCGGTGGTGTCCACCGCCACCCGCACACCGGCGTACTCGTTCTCGACGAGCAGTTCCGGGCCGGCGGACTCGGCCTGCGCGGTGCCGTTCCGTCCCGCTCGAGCCGCCATCAGAACAGCACGCTGATGTTGTCGGAGGTGTAGACGTTGTGGTCCAGGAGGATCGTGCGCTCGAGAATGCGCCACGACGCCCCGTCTCGGGCCAGGACGTCCTCGCGGGCCCCCACGAAGGTGTGCTCGGTGGCCTCCAGCCGGGACCGGAAGATCAGGAAGTTGGACGTCGCGGACACCTGGCCCTCGACGTCGGACTCGGTCGCGGTCACGTTCGTGATGAGGCGGCGGGTCCGCGACGGCGGGATCTCCGCCCAGGCACTCTTGGCTGACAGGCTGGCCACCCGCAGTTCCAGGGTGCCGAAGTCGTCGTCGAACAGCGCGAGCTCACCCCGCTGCATCCGGTCCGGGTCGCCCTCGCGGGTCACCCGGACCGGTGCCCAGTAGGTGCTCTCGCTGGTGAAGAGCTCGATCCACTCGTCGTATCGCCGTTCGTCGAGCAGCCGCGCTTCGTGGTAGTAGAACTGCGCGACCTCCAGGGAGAGCATCGCGAGGTTCGCCGGCCGCGCCTCGTCGAGCAGTGTCATGTGATCGCCAATCTCGTGGTCGTCGGAGGGTGAGGACGGGGCGTCAGCCGCGCCCCGGGGACGGCTCGGAAGCCGGCGCGGACGAGGGCGCCTGCATGAACCGCTGCCAGTGCTCGTAGAACCGGCGCTGGTTCCCCTCCGACCAGATGCCGCCGGCCACGCCGGGCGCGTTGTCGTCCCCGACGATCTCCGAGGCGGACTTCTCGAGACCCAGACCGAGCATCATGTTGCTGTCCAGCTGGCGGCCGATGAAGCCGCGCATGCCGTTCTGGCACTCCCGCCAGTTCTCGCCGTCGTCCTGCTCCAGCAGCCCGGCCGGGCCGAACGTGAGCTCGTACTGCTTGCGGACCGCGTCCTTGACGTCCGCGGGCAGGCTCCGGTCGAGCACGCACCACTGGTGGATGAGGGTTCGGTCGGGCCCCTGGGGGTGGTGCACCCGCATCAGGCGGAACTGCTCCAGGTCCAGGAACGCGAACGTCGGGAACAGGGCGCCGTGGCCGAGCGGGATGAGCCGCGCCAGCGCCGCGCCCTTCTCCTCGGCCACCTGCTTGCGCATCTCCGCGAGGAACTCGGTCTGGATGTTCGGCAACGTCCAGTAGGAGTGCAGCGGTTCCTCGCCGCCGGCGTCCTCCGAGACGGGCCGGGTGAACGCGTGCCCGACGAACCCCATGCCCGCCGAGATCTGGTAGCCCTCGTCCGGCATCGCCTGCATCAGCCCGAGCTCCGCGGGTCGCGCGTGCGAGTGCTCGACGTGGTACATGTCGGCCGCGAAGTTCTCGCTGGCGATCTTCCAGTTCGTGTCGACCGTCCAGCGGTGCGCACCGGGCACCACCTCGATGCCCGCGGGGTCGCGAGCGAAGATCAGGTCGAAGTACGTCGTGAAGTCGCCGAGCCACTCCTCCAGCGAGGGGCCCTCCGGCGCCCAGTTGCCGAAGAGGAACCCGCGGTACGACTCGACGCGGGTGACCTCACGAAGGCCCCACTCCTTCTTGTCCAGCACGCCGGCGTAGCCCAACCGGAACTTCGGGACGCCCTCCAGCTCACCCGCGCTGGAGTAGGTCCACGCGTGGTAGGGGCACTGGAAGAAGCTCGTGTTGCCCTCGTCGGAACGGCAGACCCGCATGCCGCGGTGCCGGCAGGCGTTCAGCAGCGCGCGCACGTGCCCGTCGTGACCCCGGGAGACGATGATGGGGTCCTCACCCATGTACGTGGTGATGAAGTCGCCGGGCTCGGCGACCTGGCTCTCGTGACCGAGGAACAGCCAGTTGTTGGCGAAGATGCGATCGAGTTCGAGCGCGTAGACCTCCGGGTCCACGAAGATCGAACGGGCGACCAGGCCCTTGTCGTACTGAACCGCACCGACCAGGTCGGCCAGGTGTGAGCCCACTGTCATGGCGGAGCTCCTTTCGATGAAAAAGCTCGGGTCAGTAGGTGATGTCGAGGCTTTCTTCGACGCGTGCCAGGAGGTCCAGCGCCTTTCCGAGCGACATCATCTTCTCGATGTTTCCGGTCACCTGCATGCGCCCCGTCATGGCCGCCGCCTGACCGGTGAGCTGGCCACGTGAAATCGTCACGTTCGTGGCGTAGTCCAGCTTCGCCTTGATGTCGGAATCGCCCGTCGGGGCGCCGGCCCGGACAGTGAACGAGTCGCCGGAGAATTCCATGTGGTAGACGTCCGCAGCCGGGCTGTCGGCCACGGAGAGCTCGAATATCGCGTGCTTTCCGGACGCCGCGGACATAAATTCGGCGTGCTCGCTCGCAGCCGCCGTCAGGGCTTTCGCCCAGTCATCCGAAAGAAATTGAACCGGCAAGGGAACTCCTCGTGGATCGAGCCACCGATAGGTCAGCGAGGCACTTCTTCGAAAGCGCCGGGGGGCGTTTGGGCGATCATCTTGTGCCCCCAGATGCTGGGCCGGTCGTACTGCGCCACGGACCAGTCGGCACCGACCGAGATCGCGCCCCAGCCGTACTCGATGTCGAAACCGGAGGGCGAGCGGACGTAGAACGAGACCATCTGATCGTTCACGTGGCGCCCCAGCGTCATGGAGATCGGGATCGAGCGTTCCATGCACAGGTCGTAGGCCAGGCCGACGTCGTCGATGTCGGCCACCTCGAGCATCACGTGGTGCAGTCCGCGCACTCCGGGGATCTGGGTGAGCGCCAGGCTGTGGTGACGGGGGTTGCAGTGGTAGAAGACGAGGTCGATGAACGTCGAGATCTCGTCGCTCTTCCGCAGCCCGAGGCCGCTCGTGTAGAACGTGTGCGCCTCTTTCAGATCCGGCACGGCGAGCACCACGTGCCCCATGCCCTCCTCGCCGGTGACGAATCCGGAGATCGGGCGTCCGGGCCGGAAGGTCTTGGGCTCCACCTTCTGCCCGGAGACGATCTCGTGCCTGATCCCACCCGGGCCGTCGGCCACCACCATGGACAGGACCCGCCGTTCCTGGCATTCCTCCTCGGTGCCCCAGCGGCCGGACAGACCGTTGCGCTGCAGGACCTCGAAGCACGCGCCAAGCGTGTCCTCGTCGCCCGCGTCCCAGCCCAGGTAGAGCAGCGAGTTGCGCTCGCCCCGGTGGATCGCGAGCCGGTGGTGGCGGTCGTCCATCCGCAGCTGCAGGACGTCGTCGTTCTCGCGCTCGCGGACCTCCATCCCCAGCACCTCCGGGCCGAAGGCCTCCCACTCGGCGAGCGCCGGCGAGGCGACTCCGACGTACGCCAGTGACTTGACCACCTGCGGTTCCCTTCGTCGGTCGTTATCAGAGATCGGTCCCGCCCGCCGCCTGCGCCAGCCCGCGGACCTGCATCCCGCCATCGCTGTTGATCACCACGCCGGTGACCGCCGCCGCGTTCTCCGGCGAGGCGAGCAGGACGTACGGACCCGTGTGATCGGCGGCCTGCTGGACGATCCCGAGCGGGTTCGTCGCCCGCACGAGATCCGGGAAGTCCGGGACGTCGAGCAGGGAGGTCTCGGCGTGGCCGAGCGAGCTCGCGCCCCGCAGATCGGTCAACGTGCCGCCGGGAGCGACCCCGTTCACCCGGACCCGCGGCGCCAGTTCATAGGCCAGCTGGCGGATGAGCCCGACCGCGGCGTGCTTCGACGCGGTGTAGACCGTTCCCCCACCGGCCGGCAGGAACGCCCCGTTGGACAGCGTGAAGACGATCGACGGCGAGGTGCTCTCCAACAGCGCCGGAAGCGCTGCCTTCACACCCAGCAGATAGCCCTTGACGTTGACCGCGAAGATCTCGTCGAACGAGCTCGCCAACGTCGCGCCCGGCGTGGTCGCGACCGGTGCGAAATAGTCGAAGATCCCGGCGTTCCCGATGAACGTGTCCAGGCCGCCGTGGGCTTCGACCGCCGCCGCTACCGCCCGTTCGTTGTCCTCGAACGAGGAGACGTCGCCCTCGACCATGACGAGGTCCGGAAAATGACCCTGCATCGCCGCGATGTTCTTCCCGGAGGAATCAAGGACCGCGACCCGCGCACCTTCCGCCAGGAAACGCTCCACAACGGCGCGGCCGATTCCCGAGGCGCCTCCCGTGACGAGTGCGACACGTCCCTCAAGCCAGCCCATGAATCTCTCCCTCACGTGAGCCGTGTCGTCCGGGGCCACACCGGCACGCTGCCGTCGATTCAGAGCTCGCTCGGCTTTTCGGCATTTGTCAGCGGACGGTGCCGCATCTGGAATGATGCTTCACCCCGGTCCGCCGCACATCTCTCTCCGGGGGGGTCCGCATCCTCCGAGCGAGAGGCATTTCGTGCGTGGCGCCATCCGGGTGGGTAGCCGGTGCGACCCGGCCTGGCCGGCGAGACCGGGCGGGCCGATCAAGCGGACACGGGGAACCCCGGCGTCGCCGCCGCGAGCACGAAGGCGACGGCGACGATCTGGCAGGCCAGGGCGGAGCGGCGGTAGATCCGCTCACTGCGTGCCCGCCGGCCGGAGAGCAGCGGGTCCGCTCGGCGCCGGTGGAGGTGGAGATATCCCCAGTGCCCCAGCACGAGCAGCATCACCGCGAGCGCCCCCTGCGGCAGAACGCCCGCGGGCACCGGCCCGTTGCCCGGGGATGCCGACGTCGAACCGTCCGGCACGGCGGCACCCGGCGCGGGCGGCCCGTCGGTCCGCCACGCGTCGGGCACCGCCTCGGGATTCGCCGGAAGGTATCGGGGCGCGTACTCGACGCCGGCGTTCCTGATCTGCTCCTCGACCCACGGCCGCCAGATCCGGCTCGCCGATTCGGTGAGCAGTTCCTGACGCAGCGGGCCCTGTGCCGCCTCGAAGCTCAGTGGTTCGGCGGGCACGACCTCGGCGACCTGGCCGACGTTCCAGCCGTTGCGGGTCTCGACCGGGCCGAAGACCTCACCTGGCCCCACCGAGAATGCCCGGTCTGCGTAGGGCTTCTCGAGCATGCCCGCGGTGACGAGCCCGAGATCGCCACCTGCGTTCCGAGTGCTGCCGTCCAGCGAATGCTGCCGTGCCACCGTGGCGAAGTCCCTCCCGCCACGTACCAGCTCGGCGACCTGGTCCGCTTCGGCTCGGCTGGACACGACGATGTTGCGCAGGCCGCGCCGTTCCGGGTTGACGAGCTCGTTCCTGCGCTGCTCGTAGGCGGTGCGGACATCGCCGTCGGTGACGCTGACTTCCTTGGTGACCTGCTCGAACAGCGTGCCGACGGCGCTCTGGAGCTTGATCTCGTCGAGTACGTCGCGTTCGGAGGCCCCGAAGGTACCGAGCGCCCGGATGAACCCCTCGCGGCCACCGTCGGGGAACTGCTGCTCGATGAACCTCGTGAGAATGTCGCGGGCGGCCTCGTCGGAGGTCACGACGCCCTGCCGGCGCGCCGCCTGATCGAGGACGATGCTCATCGCGATCGATGCGGCGACGTCCCGGCGGAACCGGTCCAGTCCCGATTCGTCGGAGGGGGGCTGGATGCCGTACAGGGCTCGCAGGGTCTCCGTTCGCTTCTCGAGCTCCCGCTCCGTGAGGAGTCGATCGCCCACCTTCAGGGCAGCATCCTCGGGAAGACCACCGGTCCAGGCGATCGCGGCCCCCGCTCCCCCGGCCAGGACGGCGAGCGATGCGGCAGCGGCGACGAGGAGCGCCCTGCGGCCGGTCGGCCGGCCCAGGCCCCGCAGGTGGTCCCGGAGGTGCCGCGGCCAACGTGTGATGCAGGAGATCATGTGCGCACTCCGGACAGTGGTGTGCGTGGTGAGCCCACGGGCTCGCCGGGTGCGGCGTCGGTTCGCCCGGGCAGCAGCCGCAGCACCACGAGCGCCGCGAGGTAGGACAGGATCACCGAGCCGGCGAGGGCCAGCCCGAACTGACGGATCATGGACAGACCGGACAGGGCCAGCACGGCGTAGCCGATCGCCGATGCCAAGGCCGCCACCAACACCGATCGGCCCAGCCATCGGTCCGCGCGGCGACCCGCCTGCGCGAGGAGCACGGCGAACTCACAGCCTGTCGCGGCCGTCAGGGATCCGAGTGTCACGGTCAGGGGGGACAGCGACAGGCCGGTCGCCCAGACCACCAACAGCCCCCAGCCGGTGGCCAGCGCGGCGGCCAGCGCGGCGCGCAGGGCATCCGGCCGCCGCCCGAGCCCAGCCACGAGCACGACACCCGCGGCGACGATGCCCAGCATGTTGCCCGCGTACCGGCCGTCGGAGACCAGTTCGTAACCGCGGGCCGCCACGACGGGCAGGCCCACCACCCTCGCCCGGTATCCCTGCGGTGGTGGCGGGAGTGCGCGCCGGACGTCGTCCAGCAACCGGTTCTGCGCATCGAGATTCTGCAGCTGGACCCCGAACGAGCTCACCGAGGCACGCCGGTCGTTCCGGACGACCGCGCTGCTCAGGTACGGAGGCAGCAATCGCATCGCGGCGGTGATCTGTTCGGCGGTCGGAGAGCGACCGAGGAACTGCAGCAGGTCCGGTGCCGACAGGATCGGACGCAACCGGTCCCCGTACTCCACGATCAGCGCCTCCTGCGCACGGCGGCTCCACTCCAGCGCCTCCGGACGGAGCACGTCGTCCCCGTCGAGGACCACGGCGACCTCGCCGGAGGAGCCCAGCACCCGCTCCGCGCGCCCGGCGTCGTCCAGCGCTCCCAGTCCGGCCGCCAGCAGCTGCGGGTCGGTCTCGACCCTCAGGCCCGGCAGCGCGGCCCATCCGCTGGCGGACAGGGCGATCAGCGCGGCCAGGACGGCCATCCGAACCCTTCGCGGCGGTGGCGCCGACACCACGGCAGAACACTGCTCGCGCTCGGCCGGGAGAGGGGCCGCACCGGGCCGGGACCGCAGGACCAGCAGCGCGAGTGCGGCGGAGACCAGCACGCCGATCGCGAGCGCCACGCCGAACTCCCGGACGAAAGGGACCGGGGAGACGGCGAGTGAGGCGAAGCTCGCGGCGCTGGCCAGGGCCACGACGAGGACGCCGCGGACCCGGGCTCGGTTGGCGACGTAGAGGGCGTAGTAGCTGCCGATGCCCAGCAGCACGGGTAGGAACGCCACGACGCCGAGCGACAGGCCGCGGCCGGCCCACCCGAAGGCCGCATAGGTGAGCGCGGTGCCGCCGAGAGCGACGAACAACGGCACGAGGCGCCGACCCCGGCCGCCGAGCCATGGGATGGCCAGGAAGCAGAGTCCGACCGCGGTCGCGGCGATCGCGCCGAGTATCGGAACCTCCCGCCGCACCTGCTCGCCGAGCGCCGCGGTCACGCTGGGGACGCCGGTGACCGTGAGCCGGGTGGACCCGAGATCGGGCCGGCCCGCCGCCGCGCGCACGGCGTCGACGAGCCGCTCGGTCCCGGCCTGGTCGAGGTTCTCGCGCGGTCTCACCAGCACGGTCACGGCGCGGTCCGAGGGGACGACGAAGCGCCACTGCGGTTTGGGTGCACCTTCGACGTCGTAGATCACCGACCGGACGAAGCTCGGATTGTGCAGAGTGGGCAGGCCGGCCGGGAGACCCTGCACCAGCAGGCTGCCGTACCGCTGGTCGAACTCGACGACGGCCTCGTCGCCGGCTCTGGCGACGGCCGCCGGCCCCGCGCCCGCCTCGCGCGCCTGCTGCTCGGCGGCGGCGCGAAGGCCGTCACGCCGGCCGGTGATCTGCGCGAGCAGGTTCTGGGCCTGGATGGCGACCTGGTTGAGCACGGTCGCCGGGCCGTAGACCACGGCCACGTTCGGCAACTGCGCGAGCTCGCCTTCGAGGCTCAGCAGCCGCGGCAGCCGATCGGGACCGAGCAGCGACCCGGGTTCGGCGGACTCGACCAGCACCACGATCGGATCCCCGCCGAACGACTCCGCCCGCTCCTGCAGGTCCGCCACCGCCGGGTCGCCGGCGGGGAGGAACGACTCGACACTCGTGTTGATCTCCACCCGGGCGATGCCACCCACGGCCAGCCCGGCCACCGCGAGCACGGCGAGCGATGCCGCGATCGTGCGGTGGCCGGGCCGGCGCGCCCTGGGGAGCGGAACCGGGCGGAGGAGCCGGGTCGGCAGTCGCCGCGGGTCGGGCAGCCGGAAGCCGCGGAGCCTCACCCGCCGTCCCGCTCCACCCGCGGGTACGGGCCGTCGAACGGCGCGGGGTCGTTCGACTGGCCCGGTGACGGGTACGCGTTCGACCTGTCCACCACGCCGTCGGTGGGCACCGGGGAGCCGCGGAGCGACTGCTCGCTGAAGATGAACATGGGCCGCGCGTAGCGCCCGTGCACGTCCACCGAGTTCGCGAGGCCGGCCGACCAGTTGGTGAAGAACGCGGCCAGGTCGGGACCATACGGTTGCAGGTAGCCCAGCATCGGGTTGAGGTCCGACAGCGCGACCCGGGCCGGCGGAATCAGCGCCCGGGTGTCCTGACCGAACGTCGGCACCCGATCGAGCGTGGACGGCGCCGCATCGAGGGTGCCGGCCAGCGGCGGCAGCAGACCCCGCAGGTCGCTGCTGACGGCGGGGAGCTGACCCAGCGCCGTGCTGAGGAACGGCGCGGCCTCGTCGAGGTTCGCGGCCACCGGGCCCAGCGCACCGGACAGTTCGGTCAGCCGGGTGGAGGCCGTCCCCGCGCTGCCGAGCACCCCGGGGAGCTCGCGCATCGTCGCCTCGATGTCCGCGTTCCCCCCGGCCGTCACGTCGGTGATCCGCTGTGCGTCGAGCACCATCGTCGCGACCTGCCCCTGCCGGGTGTCCAGCGCCTGCAACAGTTCCGCGGTGTTCGCGCTCAGCGCCTTGAGGTCCTCCGACTGAGCGGCGAGCGCGTCCAGCGCGGTCCGGCCCTCACGGCCCAGCGCGCCGAGCCCCTGCACCACCCCGGCGACGTCCTCCCGGCGCCCGTCGGTCCCCGCGCCGAACGATCGCAGCGCGGAGCCCAGCGCCTCCCGGGCCTGCGGGTCGAGGCTGCCCAGCACGTCGTCGAGCTGCACACCGGGGGTGACGGTGGAGTCCGCCAGCGTGGAGCCGTCGGGCAGTGGCGGGCCGTTCCCGTCGCGCACGTCGACGTAGGTCTCCTCGATCAGCGTCTTCGCGCCCATCCGCATCGTGACGCCCTCGTGCAGCGGCGCGACCTCGCGGTCCAGGGCCAGGACGACCCGCGCGGTGCCGCCGCCGGGGTTCTCGATCTCCTGCACCTTGCCGATCCGGACACCTGCCATCCGGACATCGGAGAAGTAGACGAGGTTGTCGACGTCGGCGACGTGCACGGTCACGCGGTACCCGCCCCCGGTGATCCCGGGGATGTCGCCACCGCTGTTGACCCACAGGTAGCCGAACAACCCGGCGCACGCGCTGGTGAAGGCCGCCAGGGTGAGCAGCCGGAGCGGGGGCAACGCGCTCTGCGGGATCTTCATCGCGGCGGCTCCTGGACGATCGACGGCAGCTTCAGGAAGGACGCGGTCTCGGGTGTCACACCGGTGAGGCCGCGGAAGAGGCCTCCGTTCGCGTCGGAGAGGCTGAATGCCGAGTTCGTGTTGTAGACGAAGGCCTGCAGGTCGGTCAGGTACGGCAGGAAGCCCGCTGTGATCGGCTCCAGCCGGGTCGTCGTCGGTTCGAGGTCCTGCAGCGCGCCGTGGACGTCGGCGACCAGCGGGCGAAGGTCCGCCACCACCGGCCCGGCCCGGTCGACCACCGGTTGCGCGACGTCCAGGGTCTCGTCGACCTGTCCGACCGTGCCGCGGAGCGCGGACAGGGCCTCGGGCAGTTCCTCGGACGCCCTGGCGACGTTGTCCAGCGTCGGGTCGAGCTGCTCGGTCAGGTCCTGGGTGGCCGACGTGGCCCGGCGCAGCTCTCCCGTCACCCCCGGCAGCTCCTCCAGCGTGGCCGCGAGCTCGTCGTCCCGGTCGGCGAGCACACCCAGCGTCTGTTGCATCGAGTCGGCGAGCTGGGCGAGCCGGACGTCCTTCTCGCCGGTCGCCTCCATGATCCGGCCGAGGGAGGCCACCAGGGTGGCGATCTTCTCCCGCCGGGTGCTCAGCGCCTCGGCCACGGGCGCCAGCCCGGTCAGGGTGTCGTCGGTGGCGCGCAGGCCGTCCGGCAGATGTGCCGGAGCGTTGGCCAGGGCCGTGTCCGCCGTTGCGAGCAGGCTGGTCAGCGCGTCGCGGCTGCGGTCGTCGAGATGGGTGAGCACCGCGTCGACCTGGATCGGATAACGGCTCTGGGCCTTCGGGATCACCTGGCCCTCGGTGATCGGGGCGCCCGGCGGGCCGCCCGGATCGATCTCGACGTACATCTCGTTGAGCGGGCTCTTGGGGCGCAGCACGAGCTTCGCGTTGTCGTAGACCGTGTGCTCATCCCCGTCGATGGCCAGGTGGAGCAGGGCGCTGCCGTCCTCGGTCACCTCGGCGCCACGGATGTCGCCCACCGGCACGCCGGCGATGCGCACCTCCTGACCGTTGCCGGGGCTGATGGCCGGGACCGCGTCGAACTCGGCGGTGAAGTGGAACTCCTGCTGCCACGGCCAGTTCGCCCGCTGCTGGGACAGGATGTAGCCGCCCACGGCGGCACCCAGGATGAGCAACGCGACGAGCGCCGTGACGTCCCGGGCCAGGCCGGGCACCGTCCGGACCCGCTGCCAGGTGCGGCGCCAGCCGCCGACGCGGGTGTGGAGCGCGCTCGGTGTGTCGGTCATCGCTGCTCCTCCTGCGGGGCGGCAAGCCGGCGGAGCAACTGTTCGAAGCTGAGGTCCGTCCCGTAGACGCTGCCGGGTCCGAACCCGGGGTTGAACGGGAGCATCGCCCCGTTGGGGTCGGTGCTCTTCGAGGCGTTGCCGATGTTGGCGGCCATGTAGGCGAACTCCTGATAGAACAGCCGATCGGCGGACCCGCTGCCCTCGTACGGCCCGCTGCCCACGTACGGCGAGAGCACGGTGTGCAGGATCGGTCCGTTGACGCGGTCGAGGACCGGGCCGGAGAGGTCGTCGAGCACGGCGGTCGCGTCGCTCGCGGTGGGCACCAGGCTCTCCACCAGCGGCCGGGCGTCGGCGAGCACCGGGCGCAGGTCGGCGACGAACGTCCGGGCCTCGGCGAGGACAGGATCGGCGTCGTCGAGCAGCGGCCCGAGCTCATGGACCGCGGGACGGGCGGCGTCGGCGGTCGTGACGACCCGCTGCAGGGTCCCGTCGAGGTCGGCCAGGCCGGCCCGCGCGGTGGCCAGGTCGACGGGCAGCCCGTCCAGGGTGGCCGCGAAGTCGTCCCGCCGCTGGTCGAGCACGGCCGTCACGTCCCGCATCGAACCGACGATGGCGTCGAGTTGGCCCTGCTGGCGGTTCAGCGTCCGCGCCGTGTTCTCCAGCCCGCTCACGGTCCGCGTCAGGTCCATGTCGTCCCCGGTGGCGCCCCGGAGGGCGGCGAGCACCTCCCCGGCCGGCTCGAGCGCGTCCGGGGCGTCCCGCAGCAGGTCGCGGGCCGCGTCCCGCCCGCCCTCGCGCAGGGTCGCGTCGAGGCGGTCGACGGCGCGTTGCATCCCCACCCTGGCGTCGGGCTGAAGGGTCTCCGCCACGTCGCCGAGCTCCACCGGGACCCGGGTGCGCTCGGCCGGGATCGTCCCGGAGAACCTCCCCGGGTCGCCCCCCGGCGCGAGCTCCATGTAGTAGTTCCCGCCGAGCACGGTGGTGGCGCGGATGGCCGCCGACGGCGCGGTGCCGAGCTTGTCCAGCGCGTCGGAGTCGAGCTTCATCGACACCTCGACGCCGCCGTCGTCGTCCAGCGCCACGCCGCGGACCACACCGACGGGCACGCCGGCGATCTTCACCTCGGTGACGTACGGCCGCAGGTGGTGGTCCTGGGCGAACTTCGCCGTGATCGTCTCCCCGAAGCTCAGCATCGTGAGGATGCGGTTCTTCTGGAACGCGGCGGCGCCCACGACCAGGCAGAGGACCACCAGCACGATGCCGAGCTTCAGCGGCGAGGCCTGCCTGAATCCGCGGAGCAGCTTCATCGCGGCACTCCCGTCTTCTCGGTCTGGGCCTCCCCGGGGGCGGGGTAGGGGTTGCGATGGACGGTCGGGTCGTCCACCAGGGCGCTCCCGCTGACCGTCTCGGGGGCGAGCAGCGGCGCGATGCGCAGGTAGTGACCGGACTCGTCGCCGTAGGAGAGGGCCTGCGCGGTGTAGGTGAACCACAGGCCGATCTCGGGCGAGTACGGCGCGAGCGCCTCCAGCGGGGTTCGCGCCCTCCCCAGCGTGGTCGCGAACTCGGGCGCCAGTGGCCGGGCGTCGGCGACGGTCTGCGTGAGATCCCGGACCGCCGGCTCCGCGGCCTCGGCGACCCCGGGTACCTGTTGCAGCGGGTCGACGCCCTCGCGGAGCACACCGCGCAGGTCCGGCGTGGCCTCGCCGAGGGCGGCCGCGCCCGGCTGCAACGCGGCCATCGCCGACTGCGTGTCGGCCAGCGGAGCCTCCAGCGCTTCGAAGGCGCGCCTCGCCTCCGTCAGCGTTCCGGGCGCCGCCCGGAGGGTGTCCTGCAGCGGGACGCCGCCGTCCACCGCGACCGCCCGCAGGGTGCTGTCCAGCTGATCGACCAGCTGGGCGATGTGCTGCTCCTTCCCACTGAACCGCGCGGCGAGACGTTCACCGCTGCGCATCAGGCCGACCAGGTCGGTCTGGTCCGACGACGCCGCCGTCGAGATCTCGCCGAGGTCGTGCAGCAGGTGCGGCGCCGCCGTCAGCGCGTCGGCGAGGTCCTCGCTGCGCCCGGTCAGCCCACCGCCGACCTCGCGGAGCGTGCTCGCCGCCGCGTCCCGGGTGGGTCCGTCGAACACGTCGAGCAGGTCGTCGAGCTCGTTGGAGTCCACGGTCTGCGCCGCGGGGAGGACGGCCGAGCCGAGCGGCCCGGCTCCCTCGGTGCCCGGGTTCAGTTCGAGGAACTTCTGTCCGAGGCCCGAGCGGGCCTGGATCGCCGCCCGCGCGTCACGGTAGAGTGGGCGATCGCCGTCGAGTTGCACCTCGACGACCGCGGCGCCGTCCACGAGTTCGATGCCGTGCACCTGGCCGGCCCGCAGGCTGTTGATCCGGACGTCGTCACCCGGCAGCAGCGCTCCGACCTCGCCGAAGGCCACCTTGGCGTAGGTGTACGACTGACCGGGCAGACCCTTGAACGCGAAGATCGCGACGTAGAGGCAGGCCCCGAACACGGCCAGCACCACGGCGCCCACGAGCATCGACCGGGCCTCGGCCGCTCTCGCACGACGGGTTGCCATCTCAGCGACCTCCCAAGAGTTGACCCACGAGGCCCTGCTCCTGCTCGGGGCTCAGGCCGGTCGCGTTCCCCGACTCGGGCCGTCCCAGCACCGGGGCGTCCGGCAGTCCCGGCACGTCCGGCACCTCGATGCTCTGCGGTAACGGCTCGAGCAGGTCGCCGCCACCGGGGATCGGCCCGGTGAGGCTGTTGGGCGTGAGCACGACGAAGGCCCGGAAGTAGTGGCTGAGCCCGTCGTGGCCGTTGGTCGTCAGCGCCCAGAACCGGATGAAGTCCAGGAGGCCGCCGAGGTGCTCGGTCAGGTGCTCGACGACGGGACGTGTCGAAGTGGCGACGGCTCCCAGGTCCTGGCCGGCCGGCCGGAGGGCGTGGACCAGCGGCGCCGCCTCGTCGAGCAGCCGCCGGGCCTCGGCGAGAACGGGTTCGAGGCTCGCCAGCGCGGGATCGGCGGCAGCGCTGAGGTGCTGGAGCTCGGAGCTGAGTTCGGTGAGGTCGTCCGTCACCGGCCTGATCGACTCCAGTGTGGGGGTGGTGGCCTCGGCCACGCCCGCCACCTGCGCGAGCGTGCTGCGGGCCCGGCTCAGGGTCGCGGGCAGCTGCTGCAGCGATGCCTCCATCGCCGACCGGTTGGCGGCTGTGGTGCGCAGCAGCAGATCGGTCGATTCGAGCAGCCGGTCGAGGTTCGCGCCGCCGTCGGTCGCGAGCGCACCCGCGACCGGGTCGACGCGATCGATCAGCGAGGTGAGCAGCGTGTTCTGCTCGTTGAGGATCGCCACCAGCTGGTCGGTGCGTTCGAGGGCCGGCGCCAGCGCCTGGATCGCGCCGTCGATGTTGCGGCCCTGCCCGTCCACACCCTCGCCGAGGGTGGTGATCATCGCCGCCAGTGCGGTACCGGTCGGCTGGTCCAGGGTGTCGAGGACGTCCTGCAGATCGACGGAGCTGCGGGTCTGGCCGACCGGGATCGGCTGGTCCGCCGGCAGGACCGGTGCGGACGGGGAGCCGCGGTCGAGGTCGATGTAGCGCTCCCCGAGCAGACTGACCGGCCGGATGCTGGCGGTCGCGTCGGCATGCAGGGGGAGCCCGGTCCCGGGCTCGAGCGCCATCGCCACCAGCGCCCTGCCGTCCCGGATCGAGATGGAGGTGACCTCGCCGATCTTGACGCCGCTCGACTTCACCATGTTGCCGACGATCAACGGGCTCGCATCGGCGAACTCCGCGCGCACCACGTCCTCGTCCGGCCCGCCGCGAACCGAGGTGGCAGCGGCCACCGTGGCGGTGAGTCCGAGCACCGCGGCGACGACCACCGTCGCCACCCGGGGCCGGCGTCTTCCGATCCTTCTCATCGCATTCCACTTCCGGTCGCGTCGGTCCACGGCTGCCCCTCCGACGTGCCCGGAGCGGGAGTCAGGTTCTGACGGACGCCCGGCGGCATGACACCGGGATTGACGTTGGCCGACTGCATACCGCCCTGCACCAGGAACCGGTGGTAGTGGCCATGGCTGTCGTAGTTGGCGGTGGCCGAACCCCAGTTCGCCATCCAGCCCGCGATCTCCGGCGTGTACGGGCGGAGGAACTCCAGCGCGGGCGCACCCGATACGGCCGCCGCGGTGAGCGGCGGGAGGGTCGCGTGCGCGCTGTCCAGCAGGGCCGGGGTGCGGCCGAGCAACGTCTCCGCCGCAGCGAGCGTGGGCCGCAGGTCGGCGACGGCGGGGCGGAGATCGACCAGCAGGGGTTCGAGGTTGCGGGCCACCGCGGGGAGCCGCTCGGTGGCCGACCCCAGGTCGGTCAGCAGCGGGGTGGCGGCGTCCGCGGCGGCGGGAACCCGGTCGAGGGTCTGTCGCGCGGTCGACAGCGTCGAGGGCAGCTCGCGGAGTGCGGCGCGCAGCGCCTCCTGTCGCGCAGCCGTGACCTCGGTGAACCGGCTCAGGTGTTCCACCGTGCCGCTCACGTCGCTGTGACGGGCGGCGAGGACACCGGTGAGCTCGCGCAGCCGCGTGACGAGCGACTGGATCGCCGGGCCGTCCTGGCCGACGGCCTGCAGCACGTGACCCAGCGAGTCCAGCGCCGGACCGGCCGTCTGGATCGTCCGGTTGAGATCGGGCTCGCGCCCGTCCAGCGTTCCGGTCGTTTCCGACAGGAGGGACGTCAGCCGTTCGCGGGTGTCCGGGTCGAGCGCCGCGAGCACGGTGTCGAACTCGACCGGGGCGATCGTCCCCGGCACCAGCGCTCCGTCGGGGAGCGCCGGGTTCTGCTCAGGTCCCGGGGTGATCTCGAGCAGTCGCTCACCCAGCACCGCCTTCCACGCGATCCGGGCTGCGGTGCCGTCGTGCAGCGGGGTGTACCGCTCGGCCATCTCGACCCGCACCACGGCCTTGCCGTCGCGCGTCGTGACGTCGGTGATCGTCCCGGCGTCGCTGCCGGCGATCTGGACGGGTGTGCCCGTCACCAGGCCTCCGGCCGCCGGGAGCACGAGGGCGATCTCGTAGCCGTCGCCGGAACGGGACATCGCGTACACGCCCCCGGCGAACACGAGCGCGACCGCGGCCGCGGCGAGCCGGCGCAGATGGCGCATCTCAGTCCATCCCCAGGGGACCGGCGGAGGCACCGGCGAGGAACTGGCGGACGAACGGGTGGGAGGACGCGAACGCCGCCTCCGTCTCGCCGTAGTGCACGAGCCGGCCGCCCCAGATGAGACCGATGTAGTCGCTCACCTTGCGGGCGGTGGAGATGTCGTGGGTGACGAGAAGGTACGTGCCGCCGTGCTCGCGGTGCATCTCCAGGATGAGGTCGTTGAGCAGGCTGGTCCGGACCGGGTCGAGACCCGAGTCCGGTTCGTCGAACATCACGATCGCCGGATTGAGCACCAGTGCCCGGGCGAATCCTGCTCGCTTCCGCATCCCACCGGAGACCTCGTTGGGCAGACGCGTGGCTGCGTTCTCGAGCCCGACCTCGCGGAGGCGCGTCATGACGATCTCGCCGATCTCGGCCTCGTCCTTGTCCGTGTGCTTCCGCAGTGGGAACGCCACGTTGTCGAAGAGGTTGAGCGAGCCGAACAGCGCCCCGTCCTGGAAGAGGACCCCGAACCTCTTGCGGAACTCGTACCGCTCGCTCTCGGTGAGGTCGGCGATGTTCTGCCCGAACACGACCACCTCACCGGCGTCCGGCTCCAGGAGTCCGACGAGGTGCTTGAGCAGAACGCTCTTGCCCGTTCCGGACGGGCCGAGAACGGTCGTGATGGCGTTGTCGGCGAAGTCGATGCTCAGGCCTTTGAGCACCTCGAAGGAGCCGAAGGCCTTGTAGACGTCGCGCACCCTGATCGTGTGTGCGAGCTCGGTTCCCGCGCCACTGGCCCCCACGCCGGGAGCGACGGGGGAATCTTGGTGCCACACAGTTCCTCCAGGGCATGAAAATCGGCGCGCGATCCATGCGGATCGCATTTTTCGGTCGACTAGTTGGCGATCGGAGCATTGGGGTTCAATCCCCAGAACACTTGTGTGCCGATCAGTCCGATGACGTGGACGAGCACCATGTTGACCATCATCGACTTGGCGGTGTTACGGCCGACCCCTACCGGGCCACCACCCGCCGTGTATCCGTAATAACAACCGACGAGCACCACGGTCGTTCCCATCGCCATCACCTTGGCGACCGAGAAAATCATGTCGAGAGGATTCTGGAAGAGCCAGAACGTGAAGAGGTAACCGCCCGACGAAACGCCCCCGTACTGAACGACGACCACGAGGTACATGGAGACGTACATGACCCCGAGGCCGACGACGTAGAGGAACGGCATGGCGATCCACGCAGCCAGGAGCCGGGTACCGACGAGGTAGGCCTTCGATCGGATGCCCATGACCTCCATGGCGTCGACCTCCTCGGATATCCGCATGGATCCGATCTCGGCGACGAGCCCGCAGCCGACCTTCGCGGCCAGGATGTACGCCCACATGTAGGGCGCCATCTCCCGCAGCGAACACCAGGACGTGAAGATGCCGGTGTAGAGGGGGGCGCCGACCTGCTTGAGCGTGTAGTTCGCCTCGGTGCCGCACATCGTTCCGACGACGAACTGCATCGCCCAGATGATCGGGGCGCTGGCGATGATGAGGATCCCGGCCTGGCGAAGCACCTCGGACGGGTACAGCCGCACGGTGGACGGCAGGATGGCGACGGCATCCGCGGACATGCGCACGATCCGCCCGAACTCCTCGAGGAAGTTCCGGATCCTGCCGATGATCGAATGCAGCCCGACATCCAGATCCGGGCGGCCTGGCGGTGGTAGCGGTGGACGGCTGTTCACGCGGTCGACTGACATGTTGGGGAGCCCCTACCGGAATACCTGCATCTCGGGGTTCAGCCCGAGCAGGGTCGCAGTGAACACGTAATTGAAGATCCAGATCGCAACGAAGGCGATGACCACGGCCTGGTTGACCGCTCGGCCGACGCCGATCGGGCCACCCTCGGTACGAAGCCCCTTGTAACAGCAGACGACTCCGATGATCAGGCCGAACAGCGTCGTCTTGACGATGCTGCCCCACATGTCGGTGGTCGTGGCGTTGGCGAAGAAGTTCGCGATGAACGCATCGTTGGAGGCGCCGAGGACAAGAGCCGCGACATAGCCGCCGATCACACCGAAACTGAGTGCGACGAGATCGAGCAGCCCGGTGAGCAGCGTGACGGCGATGACCCGGGGCAGCACGAACGTGCGGATCGGGTCCACGCCGAGCACCGCCATGGCGTCGAGTTCTTCGCGGATCTTCTTCGCGCCGAGATCAGCGGTGAGCGCGGTTCCCACGACTCCGGCGACGACCATGGCCGTGATCCAGGGGGCGAACTCCCGGATGCTCGCCATGATGAAGAACGAGCCCAGCCGCTCCGGCACCCCGAACAGGGCGTAGATGCTGCCGCCGGTCAGGCCGGGAGCACCGAGGCCGAGCGCGAACGTCGCGAGGGCCATGGGGAACCAACACAGCTTGAGCAAGGCGTAGGCCTCGTCCCGCACGTCGCCCCAGTAACCGACCGGGTGGCGCACCGCGCTGTAGAGGACCGCGCCCATGAGCTGCGCCATCTCCCCCGCCTGGACGAGCGTCTCCCGGGCCCACCTCGGGAGCAGGCGGAGTGGCCGCGACTCGCGGACCGCCGCACCGGCGGGCCTCGTTCCGGTGTCCGTCATGACCGACGCCCCAGGGAGGAATGCACGCCGCCGGCCACGGGCGTCGCCCCGGCCGCGGTCGCCCGGGCGCAGGATGCGGACCCCGCGCAGTGGCGATGACCAGCCAATCGAACTCCCTCGGTCAGGTCCCCTGGAACACATTGATGAGCGGCGTCTCGTAGAGGGACGCGACTCGCGCGCCTACCGTCGTGGACTCGCGACGTCACGAGCAGCAGCGATTTCCGGGCACCGGATTCGCCGCTCGGGGATGTTGCCGCGCCGCGTGCCGGGACTTCGTCTTCCCGCCGGGGGATCTACATCCTCCGTACGGGAGGTGACGGCACTCGGCCGGACCGGCGCCGGGCCGTGGGGGTCGCGCCGAGCTCGCAATCGCGGCCATCCCGTCAGCCCGAAGCGGCGATCTCAACCATCTGAGCCGGGCCGCCGTGTGCGGTGTCCCGACCCCTCACCGGCCCCGCATGTCGACGACGGCCCTTGATCCGTGTGCTACGGTCACCCAGCGTTACGTTCATCACAGAGTGCGACGATGGCAATGCTCTCGGTAGTACCCGCAATGATGCGGTCACTCAAGGAGGTGTCATGCAATCTGCTGTCCATCGCGTCGACCTCATGAAGGCCCAGGATCCAGGCGATCTGTGGGACACCTCTGGAGTCGTGTTGCCGAGTGCGAACCTGAGCGAACTGCACGAGGTGATCACGACAGCTCAAGCATTGGTCGCCCGGGAGGAGCTGCCGCCGTTCGAGGAAGTCGGCGACTTCAAATCCGCCGGGGACATGCTGTCCACCATCACGGCCCTGACGAACGAGGCGTTACGGGGAGATTCCCGGGCCACGGAGAACCTGGCGACGAGCAACGGCCTCACGGAGCTGCTCGTCAAGGTCAAGACGGTGGGCGATCGCCTGCACGAGGCCGAACTCGCGCGTCGCACGAGGGCCTTCAAGATGGTTCGCGAGGCACTCGCGCATCTGCACGGGGCCGGCTCCGTGGAACAGTTGATCGAGCAGGCTCCCACGGCGATCTGCCGTCTCGGTTTCGACCGAGCGATCCTCTCCCGTATCGACGACTCGTTCTGGATCACGGAGAACCTCTACTTCGAAGGCGATCAGCAATGGGCCACCGAGGTCTGCGATATCGGCCGCGAGAACCCGCAGAGGCTGAACCCGGGACTCGTCGAGTCCGAGGTCGTGCGGCGCAAGGTGCCGCTCGTGGTCCTGGATGTCCTGCGGAGCCCGCACGTGCATCGCCAGATCGCGGACGCCACGCTCTCCCGCTCGTACGCCGTCTCACCGATCATGCCGGAGGGCCGCGTCATCGGCTTCCTCCACGCGGACTGCTACTACCAGCGGCGCAACATGGACGAATTCGACCTCGAGATGCTGTCGATGTTCGCCGAAGGATTCGGGTACGCCCTCCAACGAGCGTCGCTGTTGGACCGCCTGAGCAGCCTGAAGGCTGCCGTCAACAGCCTCGCCAACGGTGTCTCATCACTGGTCGACGACTTCTCCAGCTGTGGAATCAAGGACAGCAGCGCCCGCCCGGGATGGCCGGAGATCACCTCAGGGGGCGCAGCCGATCACTCGGATGAATCGGCAGAACTACCACTGACCCGTCGGGAACGGGACGTGCTGCGGCTGATGGCGGCCGGCGAGACGAATGCGGGGATCGCGAGCCGCCTGTTCATCTCCGAGGGCACGGTCAAATCACACGTGAAGCACATTCTGCGGAAGCTCGGTGCGGCGAACCGGGCGGAAGCGGTCTCCCGGTGGTTCACGCTCGAACAGCGGGGGCGGGCCCAAAGCCGGTACTGACGGTGCCGAGAGCCTGGGCCCGATCATTACCGACAGTAATCGCGGCGATCCGGCGCTTCGAGTAACCGATCTCGTTCCGCCACGCCTCGACCGTCATCGCGCCCCGACGGCCGAGACGAGGACGCCGAGCCCGTTGGCCGCCCAGTGCAGTCCGACCGGGGCCAGGAGGCTGCCGCTGCGCCGGCGCAGCTCGCACAGCAGGACCCCGGCCAACCCGGTGAACAAGACCGCACCTGCCACGGCCAGCACCTGCCCTGCCCGGCCCGACCCCGCGAGATCGGCGACGGCCGGGTTGACCCGGTTGAGTCGGAGGGACGGAAGGACGTGCCAGAAC
Organism: Pseudonocardia bannensis; assembly: GCF_012911875.1. GTDB lineage: Bacteria > Actinomycetota > Actinomycetes > Mycobacteriales > Pseudonocardiaceae > Pseudonocardia > Pseudonocardia bannensis. The sequence goes on from NZ_JAAXKZ010000017.1 coordinate 49,931, forward strand.
CCGAACAGCACCGACGACACGAGAGTCGCCCGAGCCGCGCCGTGCAGGGAACGCACCAGCCCCCACAGCACCCCCCGGAAGGCCACCTCCTCGAACAGCACCGTGCCCAGCGGGATCACCACGAACGCGGTACGCACCGCCGCACCCAGCTCGATCCGGTACCGCTCGTCGAGGAATGCCGAGCGGGTGGCGGGCAGCGCGGCGGCCACCGCGTACACCATCGCGACCGAAGCGACACACACACCCGCGTACACCGCGCCCCGGCGCCAGGAGCGCCGACCCAGGCCCACGTCCTCGGCACTCAAGCCGGCAGCGCGGGCCAGGAGCAGCACCAGCACTGTGCCGAGGGGCCCGGCGATCAGCATGGTTCGGCGTGGCCCGAACCACCCCGCAACGGCGACGAGCACCAGGATGCCGACCATGGCCACCAGAGCGCGGGGCCGGTCGGCTCTGCGGCTCGACGGAACGGTCGCCACCGGCCGATCGTGTGGAAGCCGCACGGGGCCCACATCACCTGCACGGGATGGTCCGAGGTTCCCGACAGCTCGTCCGGGTGGCGCAGCGCACCGCGAGGACGGCCACGTCCCCGCCCGGCGTCAGCCGCTCGGCGAAACGAGCTCCCGCAGGCGAGCGACCCTGTCCTCGGTCCAGCCGGGCGGCTGCAACACGCGCACCCATGCATCCACGTACTGGCGGGTGTAGACGTGGCCGTGGCCGTCCGGAACGGCCGTGGCGAACGGAAGGTCCGCCGTCACCTGCCAGAACGTCACGAATGGGATCCACCGCACCGCGCCGACGACATCCGGGCCGCGGGACTCGGTCAGCCAGTCCGGCTGGCGCAGGATGAGCCGGGGGCTCCAGAAGACGATCGGGTCCGAGGCGTGCTGGAGATAGAGCACCCTGGAGCCGTCCCACGGTGATGCGACGGGCTCGACGGCCATGGCGGGGTCGCGGGTGAATCGGACGGTGCGGCCCCCGCGGTACACCGGACCGATCTCGGGGGTGCCCTGGTCGCGCCCGTCGACGAACTCCCGGTAGAGCACGTTGAAGTTGGGTGGACCGGCGAAGATGACGCCCTCGGTTCGGTTCCGCAGGTCGTACTCGCCGCTGAACGCCGTCTCGCTGCCGAACGAGCCGAGGCTTTCTCCGGCGACGACCAGCCGCGGCCGCTGGTCCAGGGGGAGCCTCGACCACCGGTCGTACACGGCGTCGAACAGCTCCCGGCCCGCTTCGCGGGCCCGTTCCTGGTCGACGAGGTAGGAGATCCACGACGGAAGGTACGAGTACTGCATCGAGACGGTCGCCGAGTCACCACCGGTGAGGTACTCGATCGAGTCCACCGCGCCCGGATCGACCCAACCCGAACCGGTGGTCGTCATGACCACCACCGTGCCGCGGTCGAACCCGCCCGCCCGGGTGAGGTCGTCGACGGCCAGCCGCGCACGCTGCTCCGTCGTCGTGGCGGAGTCCAGCCCTGCGTAGGACCGGATGGGCTGGCCGGCCGCTGCTCCGGTGAACGCGGCGATCTGCTCAGGCGACGGGCCTCGTCCGGTGAAGGTCCGGCCCTGTTGTCCGAGTGACTCCCACGTGACCAGCGACCCCGGCCCACCCGACCGCTGAGGGACGACCGGCTGGACGACGCCGGCCTCGGTGGACCCGTTGCGCACGGAGAACGCCTTGTCGGCGAGCGTGACCAGTCCGTCGAGCACCACGCCGCTGACGAGCAACACCGTGCCCACGACGACCGCAGCCCACCCGAGGGCGCGGGCTGCGCGCGGACCGATCCAGCGGCCGAGCAGGACGGCGATCCAGCGGTAGAGCCGACGCAGCCCACGCGAGGCAGCGACCAGCGCGACGAACACGACGACCGCGACGACCGGAACCACCAGCAGCGACACCCACCCGTCGGCGGGCATGTCCATCAGGGCCCGCAGCTGCCCCTGCCAGTACCGGCCGAGGAGCATCGCGCCGAGGAGCGCAATGCCTGCCACCACTGCGAACACCTGCCACGAACGACGTCGGGCAACTCGCTCCTCCCGATCGGCGAAGGCACGCCAGACCCAGGCCCCGGCCACACCGACGCCGTAGCCGATGGCACCGGTGATCCCGCAGACCAAGCCCTGGGTGAGGGCGCTGCGCGGCAGCAGCGACGGGGTGAACGACAGGCACACCAGGATGACCGCCATCGAGAGTCCCGGTAGCGAGTACCGGAACCACCGGGTCGGCGACCGCCGCTCCTTTGTGGGCTGCCCCGTTCCGTGGGCACCGGCATCCCCCGCCGGTGTGACTCGATCAACCGTTCTCATCTGCCCACCACCTGCAAGGCTCGACGGGAGCCGACCGCCGCGGTGCGGCCACAATCGCTGTCGACAGCGGCGAGGCCGGCGCCGGCCTCTCGCAGTCACGCTTTCAGGATCTCGATCTCCAGCAGGAGCCGCCGTTCCTCCCGGCACAGCTCGGCGAGCTCTCAGGGCAGGTGTGCGGGCCACGGGGGCAAGCTCACCGGTGAGGTCCACGGTGCGATGCCCGGGGTCCGACGTCCTCACCCGATCCGGATGATTCGCCGGGCCCGCGGAGTGCTTGCTCGATCAGGACGGCAGCGGCGGGCACATGATGCGTGAAACGGTGGTTTCCGGGACGGACGCCGGGGCCCCGGCGAGCTCGGCGTCCGCCCCGGGCCCCCTCGCGCCCGGCCTGCTCCGGGCCATACGAGCTGCTGCTCGTGGGCGCCCGTCAGACCTTCGTGCCGAGCAGCTCACGGAGGTGCCGGTCGACCTGCGGCATGTACTCGGGGTTGACCGAGAACAGCCCGAGGTGGCCGAGCACGTCGTCGATGACTCGCAGCTCGCTGCCGGCGATCAGTTCCTGCTCGAGCCGGCAGTCCCGAACGGGGAAGAACATGTCCTCGTTGATCGGCATGACGAACGTCTTCGCGGTGACGCGGCCCAGTGCTGCGGCGAGGTCACCACCGGTGTGCCGGCTGACGTCGCCGCGCTGCCACTTCCACGCCATGCACAGCAGGTCGTTGGGGTCCATCGCGGTGAAGTAGGGCTCGAGGAATCCGGCCATGAAGGCCTCCTTCGAGTCGAACTCCAGAGCTCGCCAGACCTCCTGCTTCCAGAACTCGGTGGAGAAGCCCATCACCGCCCAGATGCCGGCATGCCGCTTGAGACCTTCGACGACGTCGGCGTTGGAGGTGTACTCCCCGCCGCTCCAGCCGGGATCGGAGGTGATCGCCTCGATCAGCGACTTGGTGAACAGGAAGTCGTGAGGAGTGTTGCGTGCCGTCCCGGCGATCGGAGCGGCCCGTTTGACCTTCTCCGGGAACCGGACCATCCACTCGTAGGTCTGTTGCGCCCCCATCGACCCACCGACCACGAGCTCGAGCGATGTGATGCCGAAGTGCTCACGCAGCAGCCGCTCCTGCGCGACCACGTCGTCACCGATCCGCACGTGCGGGAACTTGGACATGGCGATGTCCGCGTTCGGCCCGCTGGCGTTGTGCGGGGAGGTGGACAGGCCGCTGCCGATCTGGTCGACCACCACGATGAAGTACTTCTCCGGGTCCAGGGCGTGCCCGGGGCCTATGTAGGCGTCGCGCCAGATCTGATGGGTCCCCGAGTACCAGGTGCTGACGAAGATCGCATTGTCCTTCGCCTCCGACAGCCTTCCGAAGGTGGCGACCGCCAGCTGGCAGTCCGGAATCGATCCGCCTTCCTCCAGTTCCAGGCGACCGATGCTGATCAGCTCGTAGTCGCCGTGGAACTCGTGGCTGTAGAAGGGGTTGTCGAGGGCGCTCATGCCACACCCTCCATGATCAGGACGTCGTGATCTGCACCCGCCCGGACACCGGCCGGGGCTGCTGTCGTGTCCGTAGCCGTCATCGCTGCGACCTCCTCGTCGATCAAACGGTGAGTCCGACGTCCCCACGGGTGCCGCCCGGGCGGACGCCCGTAGGCGTTCGTCGGCGTAACCTGTAGCGCACCGGAGCACGCCGGACGGGAGTTCCGGTGGGCGCCTCCCGCCCGAGCGCAGATCAACTGTGTTCTGTGTCCCAGGCACGACGGTGTCCGATAGTGGGACAGGTTCTCGGTTCGGCTACTGGCCCACCATGTGTCGGGAGACACACGGGGGTGTACCTCATGGACGACGGCATGGAACGGCGGCTGCTCGTCGCCACGGCACGCGCGGACTTCCTCAGCAGCGGCAGCGACGACCTGTACGGCGTGCCCGACCATGTCGCGGCATCCTGGCGGCGCAGTGCATCCTCGGGTGTGCGGCCGCACGAGGTGGCCAGCGTCTTCCACACCGAGCTCGACCTGAGCTCACGGCTCGTACGCTGCGCCCGACCGATCATCGAGCGCTTGTCCGACGAGGTCGCCGACGTCCCGATCAGCGTCGCGCTGACCGACAACCGGGCACGCATAGTCAGCCGGACGGACAGCAACGCCTGGATCGGGCGCCTGTTGGACAACGTGTACTTCGCTCAGGGCTTCGGCTACGCAGAGGGCTCTGTCGGCACCAACGGTGTCGGGACGGTCCTGGAGTCCGGGGAGTCGGTGCACATCGTCGGCCCGGAGCATTTCGTCGAGTCGCTGCAGTCGTTCTCCTGCGCCGGCGCGCCGATCCGCGACCCGCTCAGCGGCCGCATCGAGGGAGTCCTGGACGTCAGCTGTCTCAGCGACCAGTCCAGCCCGCTCATGCACTCGCTCGTCCGTTCGGCGGCACGCGACATCGAGCACAACCTGCTCCTGGATCGCAGCCAGCCCCAGCAAGCCCTGTTCGACGCCTACACGCGCATCGATGCCCGCTGTAGGGAAGCGGTGTTGGCGGTCGGACAGCGCGTCGTCATGGCCAACACGATGATGCAGACGCTGCTCGATCTCGGGGACCACGAGGCCCTGCAGGATCACACTCGGTTTCTCATGGCGCGCCACAACACCGTGGACGACGAGCTCGATCTCCCCTCGGGAGCCAGGGTCCGACTCCGCGGCACTCGTGTGACGGCCGGCGCCGAGGTCGCCGGCATGATCGTTGTCGTTAGCGTGCTCGCCGAGAAGGACCGCCCCGTCCGCCTCTCCGGCCGATACGCGGCGGGAGCCGGGCATGTCCCCACCAGAACCGGGCACCCTGACACCGCCACGCTGCCGCGAAGTACGCCGCCCCGGCGCATCGGTAGCGTGGGCGGCCGGACCCCCGCGTGGGGAGCCGCGGCGGCCGACATCGAAGTGGCGCTTCGGGCTCACGACGCGCTGCTCGTACTCGGCGAACCCGGCACCGGCCGGTTCACTCTCATCGCCGAGCTCTACCACCTGGTCCACGACAACGGGCGCAGCATCGCGCTCCATGCAGAGGACATCAACCAGGCATCCGAGGACACGATCGCCCTCCTCCTGCGGTCTGATGCAGCCCCCACGCTCTACATCATGCGGGACATCGACCGTCTGACCGAGGCGGCCGTCGATCGTCTGATCGACGCCATCCACTGCGCACCGGAACCCGATTCGCCGATCCATCTCGCCGCAACAGCCGCTGAGGCACCCCCGCACGACGCCTCATACCGTGCACTGCTGCCCTACTTCCGGGCCTCGGTCACCGTCCCGCCGCTTCGCCACCGTGGAGCCGACATCGCCGCGTTGGCCACGGCGATGCTGGCCGAACTGGCTCCGCACCGCGACGTCCGGCTCACGCGCGACGCTCTGCGTTTGATCATGCGCTACAGGTGGCCCGGTAACGTCCGACAACTGAAGCAAGCGTTGAGCGCCGCCCTGTCCAAGCGGCCCGTCGGGGCCCTCGAAGCCCACGATCTTCCGGCCTTCTGCCACAGCACGCCGCGAAGCACACTTCGCCACGTCGACGAGGTCGAACGGGACGCGATCGTCAAAGCCCTCAACGACGCGAACGGCAACCGCGTAGCAGCAGCAAAGGCACTGGGTCTGGCCCGGTCGACGCTCTACAGAAAAATCAGGCACTACGGCATCACGAGATGAAGTCCGGCGGACCCTCCCGGCGCCCGGGAACCTCGACCGCCAGACGAGCCGGTGTGAGCACCTGACCGACGCGAGCCCATCGAACCGACCGTCGACCTTCGAGGTCATTGCCCGGTAAGCCGCTTCAGCAGGGCAGCGCCTGACGACGTGAGCGGTGGGCAGTCCTGTGACCCCGGCAGCGCACCTGCAGCTCGACGGTGTGGCCGACGACGGCCTGCGGGCCGCGGGTGTCCGCCGTGCACGCGCGTGCGCCGTGGATACCGAACGACTCACGGGGACGCCGGCAACTGCCGGACCAGCGATCGTCCCGATCTGGGACACCCCCTGCATGTGGGACACCGCTGACCATGAGGTCACTGGGAGTGACCCAGGGCACAGAAAGGTAGACCACGAGATGACCACCGACACAGCAGTGAAGGCCGAGGTCGACGGCGCATCCGCGGCCCAGGAGCTCGATGCGCTGATCATCGGCGCCGGGGTGGCAGGTCTGTACCAGCTCCACCAGTTGCGCGAACAGGGGCTACGGGTGCGTGCGTATGACGCGGCATCCGACGTCGGCGGGACCTGGTACTGGAACCGCTACCCCGGGGCGAGGTTCGACTCCGAGGCGTACATCTACCAGTACCTGTTCTCCGAGGACCTCTACAAGGACTGGAGCTGGAGCCAGCGGTTCCCCGACCAGCCCGAGATCGAGCGATGGATGCACTACATCACCGACCGCCTCGACCTGCGCCGGGACATCCGGTTCTCCACCACCATCACCAGCGCGCGCTTCGACGAGGAGCGCAACCGCTGGATCGTCCGCACCGACCGCGGCGAGACGATCGACACGCAGTTCCTGGTCACGTGCTGCGGGATGCTCTCGGCACCGTTGTCGGAGCTGTTTCCCGGGCAGGACAGTTTCCGTGGACCGCTCGTCCACACTTCACGGTGGCCGCACGAGGACGTCGACCTGGACGGCAAGCGCGTCGGCGTGATCGGCATCGGCGCGACCGGCATCCAGGTGATCCAGACGATCGCCGACCGGGTCGGGCACCTGACCGTCTTCGCCCGTACACCCCAGTACGTCCTGCCGATGAAGAACCCCGCCTTCGGGCCGGCGGAGGTGGCCGCCTACAAGGAGCGCTTCACCGAGCTGCGCAAGACCCTGCCCTACACCTTCACCGGCTTCGAGTACGACTTCGAGCACATCTGGGCCGACCTGACCCCACAGGAGCGGCGGGACGTGCTGGAGGAGAACTACGAGAACGGCTCGCTGAAGCTCTGGCTGGCCGGGTTCGCCGAGATGTTCTTCGACGAGCAGGTCAGCGAGGAGGTCTCGGAGTTCGTCCGGGAGAAGATGCGCGCTCGGCTGAAGGACCCGAGGCTGTGCGACGTGCTGATCCCCCAGGACTACGGGTTCGGCACCCACCGGGTTCCGCTGGAGACCAACTACCTGGAGGTGTACCACCGCCCGAACGTCGAACTGGTCGGCGTGCGCGACAACCCCATCACGCGCATCGCGCCCGAGGGGATCGTGCTCAGCGACGGCACCGTGCACGAGCTGGACGTCATCATCCTGGCGACCGGGTTCGACGCCGGCACCGGCGCGCTCACCCGCATCGACATCCGGGGGCGTGGCGGCCGGTCACTCGCGGAGGACTGGGGCCGCGACATCCGCACCACGATGGGCCTCATGGTGCACGGCTACCCCAACATGCTCACCACCGCCGTTCCCCTGGCGCCGTCTGCCGCACTGTGCAACATGACGACCTGCCTGCAACAGCAGACGGAGTGGATCAGCGACTGCATCGGCCACCTGCGCGACCAGGACAAGACGGTGATCGAGCCGACGAAGGACGGCGAGGACGCCTGGGTCGCTCACCACGATGAGACCGCCGCCGCCAACCTGATCTCCAAGACGACGTCGTGGTACGTCGGTTCGAACGTCCCTGGCAAGCCCCGACGGGTGCTGTCCTACACCGGTGGAGTCGGCACCTACCGGGAGAAGTGCAGCGAGGCGGCAGCCGCCGGCTACGAGGGCTTCGAGATCCGCTGACGTCCGTGACGGGCGCCGGCGCCCAGGCGCCGGCGCTCGTCCCGCTACTCGCGGAAGGGGCGTATGACGCAGAGGTTCACGCACGGCGCGGACGCCGGCCGCGCCGGCTCGGCGGAGACAGGTTTCCTGGCAGCGTGCGGCGGAAGGCCCGTCTGCGGTGAGGGCCTTGGGACCCCTCTGAGCCCGCGGAGTCCTGCGGTCATGACGATCGTTCGCCGATAGGTGTGGGGCCTCTACCGCTGTCAGCGGCCGAGCGATCGGCCAGAAGAAGGATGCGTACGCGCCAGCACCGGCTGTAGCGTTGCCGCGTGGGGCGTCGTGCCCTGTTGGGCGTGCTGGTCGCGCTGGCGCTCTTGGCCTTTGTGGCGGGGCGGCCGAGCGAACCGGCGCACGCGCAGGCGGCCGAGACGCTCGAACTCGTCAACGTCGAGATCGACCGCACCGGGATGCTGTTCCCGGAGCGCTGGGTGATCACGGAGAACAGCGCCAGCCTCGACACGCCGCAATACAGCCACGAGCACAGCTGGACGATCCCGCGCACGATCCCGCCCACCGGCGCGCAGGCGACGGTCACGACGACCGCGACCGACAAGACCGGCGCGCGAATCTCGGCGGTGACGACCCTGTTCGGCTACATCAACATCGACAGCACCCTGACCAGCGCCCAGGTGGTCGCGAACGCCGATGCCGCCGCCGGCCAACCGACGGTGACCGAGACGCAGACCGTCACTCTGACGCCGCGCGGCGGCGGCCCGCCGTTCGTGACCGCGCGCGTACAGGACGGTCCCGACGTCAAGTTCAACTACAGGATCGTGACCACCACAGGGTCGTGACCACGCCGTCGCCCGCCCCGCCGAGGCGTGACGTGGCACGATCTCGCAGGTGACCAGCAGACCCGCCGCGGCGCAGCACCTGCGCGACCTCGCGCGGCTGCGCCGCGTCCGCGACCGGATCGACCGGGAGTACGCGCATCCCCTGGACGTCGAGGCGCTCGCCCGCGGCGCGCACATGTCGGCCGGGCACCTCAGCCGCGAGTTCCGGCGCGCCTACGGCGAGTCGCCGTACGGCTACCTGATGACGCGTCGTATCGAGCGCGCGATGGCGCTGCTGCGTCGTGGCGACCTCAGCGTCACCGAGGTCTGCTTCGCGGTCGGCTGCTCGTCGCTGGGCACCTTCAGCACTCGCTTCGCCGAGCTGGTCGGTGTGCCGCCCAGCGTCTACCGGCGCCAGGCGGCCCGAGCGACGGAAGGGATGCCGTCGTGCGTGGCGAAGCAGGTGACCAGACCGATCAGGAATCGAGAAGCGCAGGTCACCGAACCGCACCTAGCGTGACAGCCATGGACGTCACCATTCACGCGAGCTTCCTCCCGCACGACGACCCGGACGCCGCCCTGGCCTTCTACCGCGACACCCTCGGCTTCGAGGTCCGCAACGACGTCGGTTACGACGGGATGCGCTGGATCACGGTCGGCCCCGCCGACCAGCCCGGCACGTCCATCGTCCTGCACCCGCCGGCCGCCGACCCCGGCGTCACCGACGACGAGCGCCGCACCATCGCCGAGATGATGGCCAAGGGCACCTACGCCGGCATCCTCCTGGCCACCAAGGACCTCGACAGCACCTTCGAGCGGCTGCAGGCCGGCGACGCCGAGGTCGTCCAGGAGCCGACCGAGCAGCCGTACGGGGTTCGCGACTGCGCCGTCCGCGATCCCGCGGGCAACCTGATCCGCATCCAGGAGTTGCGCTGAGCCGGTCGGCGATCGCAGTCTTGACCTGCACGGACGGCACCGTGAAGGAGCCCGAGCACGACGCCGGTGGCGGCCGCCCGGCGGCCACCGTCACCGGCCCTGATGGCAGCATCCCGAGCTGCTTCACGACCGACGAGTGCCGACCCCCGCTCCCGCGCTCAGCGTCGTCGCGACGCCGAGCATCGGCTCACCCACGACGTGTCCATGATCGAGGGCGAAGTCGAAGTCCTCGAGATCGACGCGCTGCCGCAGGAGCGAGGTGACCGGTTCGTCGCGCACACCGGCTTCGACCCGCGTGCGCCGGCACGCCGTACCGCTGGTTCCGCATCTCCCCGCGCCGCATCCAGGCTTGGCGCGAGGTGAACCAGATGCTCGACCGCGAGCTGATGCGCGACGGCCGCTGGTTGGTCTGACGCCTCGGCCGGGCGCGCCGCGGCCGGCGTCAGCCGGACGGGCGTAACGCCACCCCGCCGGTACCGCCGATGAGGTAGACAGCGGACCGTCGCCGCGACCGCGCCGACGACCGAGAACCAGACGTACTGCTGGAAGCTGGTCGGATCGAGCCAGGCGACGCCGACGGAGACCGCGAAGGCGGCCCCGCCCAACGGATGGAGACACGATGAGCACGGCCACGAGGACGGACACGCCGTCGCCTGCGCTGCACGTTGCCGACAGCCACGATCTGATCCGCGTGCACGGCGCGCGCGAGAACAACCTCAAGGACGTCAGCATCGAGATCCCGAAGCGCCGGCTGACGGTGTTCACCGGCGTCTCCGGCTCGGGCAAGAGCTCGCTGGTGTTCGGCACGATCGCCGCGGAGTCGCAGCGGCTGATCAACGAGACCTACAGCGCCTTCGTGCAGGGCTTCATGCCGACACTGGCGCGGCCCGAGGTCGACGTCCTCGACGGCCTGACGACCGCGATCATCGTCGACCAGGAGCGGATGGGGGCCAACCCCCGCTCCACCGTCGGCACCGTCACCGACGCGAACGCGATGCTGCGCATCCTGTTCAGCCGGCTCGGCCGGCCGCACATCGGCTCGCCCCAGGCGTTCTCCTTCAACGTCGCCTCGATCAGTGGCGCGGGTGCGGTCACCCTGGAGCGCGCCGGACGGAAGGTGAAGGAGCGTCGCGAGTTCAGCATCACCGGCGGCATGTGTCCGCGCTGCGAGGGCCGGGGCTCGGTCAACGACATCGACCTGTCCCAGCTGTACGACGACAGCAAGTCGATCAACGAGGGTGCGATCACGATCCCCGGCTACAGCATGGACGGCTGGTACGGCCGCATCTTCGCCGGCTGCGGCTTCTTCGACGCGGACAAGCCGATCCGCACGTTCACCGAGCGCCAGCTCCACGACCTGCTCCACAAGGAGCCGACCAAGATCAAGATCGACGGCATCAACCTCACCTACGAGGGGCTGATCCCGAGGATCCAGAAGTCGATGTTGTCCAAGGACGTCGACGCGCTGCAGCCGCACGTCCGCGCCTTCGTGGAGCGGGCGGTCACCTTCACCACCTGCCCCGAGTGCGGCGGCACTCGGCTCAGCGAGGCGGCCCGGTCGTCGAAGATCCAGGGGGTCAGCATCGCCGACGTCTGCGCGATGCAGATCAGCGACCTCGCCACGTGGGTCCGCGGGCTCGACGAGCCGTCGGTCGCGCCGCTGCTCGCGGCGCTGGGCGGAACCCTCGACGCGTTCGTGGAGATCGGGCTGGGATACCTCTCACTCGACCGGCCGTCGGGCACGCTGTCGGGCGGCGAGGCGCAGCGCACCAAGATGATCCGCCACCTCGGCTCCTCGCTCACCGACGTCACCTACGTCTTCGACGAGCCGACGATCGGGCTGCACCCCCACGACGTCCGGCGGATGAACGACCTGCTGCTGCGGCTGCGCGACAAGGGCAACACCGTGCTGGTCGTGGAGCACGAACCGGAGGTGATCGCGATCGCCGACCACGTCGTCGACCTCGGTCCGCGCGCCGGCACCGAGGGCGGCGAGGTGGTGTTCGAGGGAACCGTCGAGGGGCTGCGGGCCGGCGGCACCATCACCGGCCGGCACCTGGACGACCGGGCCTCGGTGAAGCCGTCGGTGCGGACGGCGTCGGGAGTGCTGGAGGTGCGCGGCGCCGGCACCCACAACCTGCAGGACGTCGATGTCGACATACCGCTCGGCGTGCTGGTCGTGGTGACCGGCGTGGCCGGGTCGGGAAAGAGCTCACTGATCCACGGCTCGGTGTCCGGCCGGGACGGGGTGGTGTCGGTCGACCAGGGTGCGATCCGCGGCTCGCGACGAAGCAACCCGGCGACGTATACCGGACTGCTCGACCCGATCCGCAAGGCGTTCGCGAAGGCCAACGGCGTGAAGCCGGCGCTGTTCAGTGCCAACTCCGAGGGCGCCTGTCCCACCTGCAACGGCGCCGGCGTCATCTACACCGACCTGGCGATGATGGCCGGTGTCGCCACCACCTGTGAGGAGTGCGAGGGGAAGCGGTTCCAGGCATCGGTGCTGGAGTACCACCTCGGCGGCCGCGACATCAGCGAGGTGCTCGCGATGTCGGTGACCGAGGCCGAGGAGTTCTTCGGCGCCGGCGAGGCGCGCACGCCGGCCGCGCACGCCATCCTCGACCGGCTCGCCGACGTCGGGCTCGGCTACCTCAGCCTCGGCCAGCCGCTCACCACGCTGTCCGGTGGCGAGCGGCAGCGGCTCAGGCTGGCCACCCACATGGCCGAGAAGGGCGGCGTCTACGTCCTCGACGAGCCGACCAGCGGCCTGCACCTCGCGGACGTCGAGCAGCTTCTCGGCCTGCTCGACCGGCTCGTCGACTCCGGCAAGTCGGTCATCGTGATCGAGCACCACCAGGCGGTCATGGCGCACGCCGACTGGATCATCGACCTCGGCCCCGGCGCCGGCCACGACGGCGGCCGGATCGTCTTCGAGGGCACACCCGCCGACCTCGTCGCCGCCCGCTCCACCCTCACCGGCGAGCACCTCGCGGCCTACGTCGGCACCTGACCGAGGCCCTCGCGGACACCGTGAGCCGAGTGTTCTCATCTGTTTCGACTCGTCTCACTCCGTGACCGATAACGCTCCTTACGGAAGTCCCGTTCTCCATCGACGGTTCGGTGGGGTACGCCACTTCGACCGGCCCACCCCGCAGATCTCATCTATCACCAGGTCGATCTCCCGTGCTGCCTTGGCGTCCCTACCCGGCAGCCGGAGGGTCAGCAGGAGCGAGACGGCCAGCGGCGAGGGTCGCCAGGGCGGTGACGGCGAGCGCTCCACCCGACGGGCGTCGCGCGAGCTGGAGGCCACGATCGCTCCCCCGGAACGATCAGAGGCCCCTGAAGGGGCCTCTGACCTGCGGAGCCGCCTTGGGAGTCGAACCCCAGACCTACGCATTACGAGGGAACCAGGGAGCGGCGCTGAAGGCTTTACCAGCACCGATCGCGCGACTCACCGCTCTGAGGATCCCGTCGCACCACGGCGAACACCGGACTCATGCCACGAGCCAAGCCACGGATTCGCTCGGCATACTCCGGACTGCGGACTACGAGGTCGACACCTCGGTACCCGGCTCCTCAGCCAATGCAGCCTCGCGCACCCGCCTTCCGTTCGAGCTGAAGGGGTCGCTGCTCGACTTCCGCCGGGACCTGACAGACGCCTGCCTGAACCGCCCCCACGGTCATTTCGTACACACTTGCTGGCATGGGCGGTTGCTGGCGCTCGGCCGCGGCCATGGAGCGCAAGCGGCTCGCCATCATGTCGGGTTCGTCGGCGGTCGTGAGGAGCAGGGTCCCGGTCGGGTCCGGCGCCGGGACTGGTTCGGCGGCCAGCGAGGCGAGGACGGGCTCGACCGCCTCCGACTCGTCGAACCGTGACGGCGAGGCGGTGACGCGGGCCGGTGTCGGCGAGCAGGTGGAGGTCGAACGCAGTCGACCTCGATCGGCGCGCTGCTGTCATTCGGCCGTCACGCAGTACGCCATCAGGTTGCGCGGCAGTCACCACATGCGTCGCCAGGCGGTACCATCGAGGGGAAGAAAGCTGGCCACCGCTGCACGCTGTTGGTCCAGACCATGGCCGACCTTGGCGATAGGTGCTGGACCGCCGACCGGTGGCCACGCCGTCCGGTGTGGGCTGTCCGGCCCCCGCGGTGGCGTTTCCGCAGATCCAAGGGTCAGCTCGCGTTCCGGAGGAGCCACACCTCGGCCTCTCCCCGCGACGCCATGACCCGACCGCAGCGCTGTGCGCGGTAAGGCCGCCACGGCGGCCCTGCCGGGCATTCCGGAGGAGGAGTTCGTGGCTCGACGAGGCCAGCCCCAGACGAGGGCTCGCCGTAACGCCCCCCGAGACCGAGGACGCGGCCGCGAACGCGGCGACGTCATGTCGGTGCTCGCGCACTCCGTCCGGGAGGTCGAGACCGCCCTGCGGAGCGGCCGGGTGACGCCCGCGACGCGCACGAAGTTCCAGGCGGTCGCACTGCTGTTGCGCAAGGAGCGCGCCCGGGTCCGGGCGGAGGGGAACAGCAGCGACGCGCGCCGGGCCGAGCGGCTCAAGCGTCTCGACCACACCGCGACGACCCTCGCGATGACCGCCGTCCGTGATCCGGCGCTCCTGGCGCTCCTCGCCGAGGACGCCATCGTCTCCGACGAAGCCAGGTCGCTCACCCGGGACATGCTGCGGAAGGCGGGCAGCGAGACGGGCCTCGAGACGGACGTCGACGAGGCCCCGCCGGTGGAGGCCCCCGCCGCCC
>NZ_JAAXKZ010000180.1 GCF_012911875.1 Pseudonocardia bannensis
GCGGGAGGGCGGGCCGTCCGGCTTCCTCCCAGCGCTGGCGCAGCTCCCGGGTGAACCGGGGCAGCGCGCGCGGCAGCGCCGGCATCGCACCCCAGAGCTGGCAGAGTGCCACGTGGTCGTAGGCGGCGATCCAGGCCCACAACTCGACCTCACCGGGCGCCGAGGTCAGGAACTCCAGCAGGTCCGCGCGGATCCGGGCCCGGGAGCGCCACGCCGGGTCGGCCGGCGAGGGCAGCTTGGGGATCACGTTGTTGCGTACCCATGCGCCCGCCCGTCGCGGATCGAACTCGGTGGACACCGCGTAGAACTCACGCCCGTCCTCGCCGACGACGCCGATCGACACCAGGTCGATCGTCGTCCCGTCCTCGATGAACTCGCAGTCGTAGAAGAACCGCATCCTCGTCCTGTTCCCGGTGAGCAGCACCCGTCGGCTCCGCCGCTCGTCGCCGGCGGGGCACAGCTGAGGGTAAATGTCCAGTCTTTGTGCCGCTGCTCTGCCTCCGGCGCCCGCTCCCGGGCGAGGTGAGCCGGTTCAGCCCACTCGGGTGCCGGGGACGCGGGCCGTGTCGTGACCGTCCCGCTCGCCGGCGGACGCGGCCTTCGCGGCCGCTGCGGCGCGCTCCTTGACCGAAGCCGCATACAGATCGACGTAGGTCTGCCCGGACAGCTCCATGAGCGAGTACATGATCTCGTCGGTCATCGAGCGTTCGATGAACCGGTCTCCCGCCATCCCCTCGTAGCGCGAGAAGTCGAGCGGCTCACCGATCCTGATGTGCACGTGGTGCGGCTTCCAGATGCGGGAGCCGATCGGATTGACCTTGTCGGTGCCGATCATCGCCACCGGGATGACCGGGACCCCGGCCTCGAGTGCCATCCGGGCCACGCCGGTCTTGCCCTTGTACAGCCGCCCGTCCGGCGAGCGGGTGCCTTCCGGATAGATCCCGAGCAGCTTGCCCTCGCGCAGCAACCGGACCGCCGTATCCATCGCGGCCTGGGCGGCCGAGCCGCCCGAGCGATCCACCGGGACCTGCCCGACCCCGGTGAAGAACTGCTTCTTCGCCCACCCGACCAGGCCGGGCGCGGTGAAGTACTCGCGCTTGGCGAGGAACGTGATCCGCCGGGGCACCAGCAGCGGGAGGAAGAAGGAGTCCACGACGGCGAGGTGATTGCTCGCCAGGATCGCTCCGCCGCGCTCCGGGAGGTGCTCGACGCCCTCGATCGTCGGGCGGCAGAGCAACCGCAGCAGCGGACCGAGCAGCACGAACTTGGACCACCAGTACAGCACCTGGGCGTGCCTCCCTCACCGCGACCGCCCGAGCCTACGGAGAGCGGCCGGGCGACGCCAACGGGCAGCTCGTCGACGCCCGGGCATCGATCCTCTGTTCCGGCACGGGACGTGTCAGGATGGCATCCACGCCGTCGCCGACGGCAACTGGGGAGGTCACCCATGCCCCTCGAAGCGGACGTCGGGTTGTTCCGGACCGTCACGAGCGGCGGAATCCGGTGAGTCCGGATCCGGAGGAGCGCCGTGGTCGCGACGTCGGCGGCCCGGAGCCGGACCCGGCCGGTGACGACTTCGACCGCATCGTCGCGAGTTGGCGCAGCGAGGGCCAGGTGCCGCAGTGGCCCGCCGACGACCGGATGCCCGAGGACGACCGGGCCCCCGGCGAGCGGGTCCGCGACGACCGGCCGCGCGCCGAGGAACCTCCGCCCGGCCCTCCGCGGGCGGTGTCCCCGATCGCCGAGGAGGACGATCACTTCGTCCCGCCCGAACCGCCGCCGCTGCCCCGGCTCGGGCCGCCGGCCGCCGTCGGCCTGGTCCTGCTGGTCCTCGGCCTGCTGCTCTGCGTCGCGCCCGGGGTGGTCGGGATCTCCTCGAGCTACGGGCTGCCGCTCGGGCTCCTCGCGCTGGCCGCGGGCCTGGGTTGGCTGCTGCTGCGGCTCTGGCCGACGACCCCGAGGCCGGGCGACGGCGAGGACGACGGCGCGATCCTGTAGTCCGGCCCGGCCCCGACTGCGCGACTGCGCGGTTGCGCGTCCGGACGGCTCAGTCGCGGACCAGGTCGCGGGCCAGTTGCGCGGCGCCGACCACGGCGGCCGCCTCCCCCAGCTGGGCGGTGCGGATGCGCGCCAGCGGGCGGTTGCCGGCACCGGTGACGGTCCGCGCGTAGTGCTCGCGGGCCTCGTCGAGGAACAGCGGCGCCGACTCCGACACCCCGCCGCCGATCACCACGAGCTCGGGATCGAACACGTCCGCGACCAGGGACAGGCCCTCCCCCAGCCAGCGGCCCAGATCGGCCATCGCGCGCCGGGCCACCTTGTCGCCCTCGCGGGCGGCCGCCGCGACCCGCTGCCCGGTGATCCGCCCGGGATCGCGCGCCGCCTCCCGGGCGAGCAGCGAACCGCTGTAGTCCTGGCCGAGCAGTTCGAGGGCCGTGGCGGCCAGCCCGGTGCCGCTGCAGTAGCGCTCCCAGCAGCCGCGTTTGCCACACGGGCAGGGCCGTCCGTCCGGGACGACCCGCAGGTGCCCGAGCTCCGGCGCCACCCCGTAGGTACCGCGGTAGAGCTCGCCGCCGATCAGCAGCGCCGCCCCGATGCCGGTGCCCAGGGCGACGAACACCGAGGTGGACACGCCCGCCGCCGCCCCGAACCGGCGTTCGGCCAGTGCCGCGGCGTTGGCGTCGTGCTCGACGACCACCGGCAGGTCCAGCCGTTCGGCGATGCGGTCGGCCACCGGTACGTCACGCCAGGACAGGTGCGGGGCGAACCGCACGGTCCGCCGGTCCGAGCCGATGAACCCGGCCAGGGCCAGGCCGACGGCCCCGATCCGGTGCCGGCCGGCCAGCTCGCGGACGGCGGCCGCGACGGCCTCCTCCAGCGCCGTGTCACTGGACGGGGTCGGCGCCCGCGCGGTGTCGAGCACCTCGCCCTCGGCGTCGACGACGCCGGCCCGGACGCTGGTCCCGCCGACGTCGACGCCCACGGTCAGCAGCGCCCGCGACCCGCCGGGCAGTCCGGCCTCCCGGCTCCGTCGTGGGCCGGGTGCGATACGCCGGGTCACGGCCGGTGCACCGGGATGTGCTGCACCGGGCGTGCGGGCCCGGTGGGCCCCGCGGGCTCGGCGGGGCCGGGCCCGGGCGCTCCGGCGCCCTCGTCGAGCGCGCTGCGCAGCACCGCGAGCAGGCCGGACACCTGATCGGCGAGCCGCGTCGCGAGCTCGGGCCGCTCCCCGCGGAGCGCCGCGATCAGCGCGCAGATCGGGCAGACGGCACAGCTGGCGGGGGTCGCCGACGGCTCCGCCGGGTCCCCGGGCTCGGCGGCCTCGGCGCGGATCCGCTCCAGGGCGGGCTGCAACCGGTCCAGCGCGGTGATCGCGAACGCGCGCAGCTCCCCCGCCAGCCCGGCGTGCGCCCCGTGCTGGCGGCACCCGGGCTCGTCCTGGCGTTCAGGCATCGCGGCGCTCCCGGGGCCGTCCCCCGGCGGGCCGGCCGCTCATCGCATCCAGACCGCGGGATCGGGCGTGAAGACCACGCACAGGTCGTCGTTCTCGAGCCGGGCCGAGGTGACCTCGCACCGCCGCAGCATCGACGGCAACATGACCATCCGCCGGGTCGCGCCGACGGTGACGGCCAGGTCGTCGCCGATGCGGGCCAGGTCGAGCGGACCGTCGGCGGCCCCGGGCAGGCGCAGCACCAGCTCGAACTCGGAGTCCGGCGCGGTGCCCTCACCGGCCGTCCGCCGCACGCACAGCGGCGGCACGGCGGGCGCCCCGGACGAGACCGGGTCGCTGTCGCCGTAGAGCGAACGCGCCAGCTCCACCAACGCGGGCGCTCCGGTCGGTTCCGCGGCGGTGTGGTCGGCGGTGCGCAGCGGGACGTCGAGCGCGGTCAGCTCCCGGAGCACCGCCTGCTGCTCGGTGTACCGCTCGCGCAGCCACCGGGCGGCCGGTCCGCGCAACGACGCCGGCGGGCCGGGGAGCACCCGGTTGCACACCAGCCCGTCGACGCGGAGGCCGTGTAGCGCCAGCGCGGTCAGCGTGCGCCGGCTCTCGGCGGCCACGACCCGTTCGGGGGTGAGGACCAGCCGGATGCTGGTGCGGTGCTGGTCGGCGAGCATCGCGCGCAGCCCGGCGAGCTGCGCGGCCAGGCCGTCGAGGGCGTCCGCGGTCCGGTCCCACTGGGCGACGGAGTCCGATGCGGAACGGCCGCCCGCGAGCCCGGCGAGCATCCCGCGCACCGCGCGCCGGTGGGCCGGGAAGAGCCGTTCGAGGTACCCGCTGAGGGCCTCGGGCAGACCGAGCAGCCGCAGCGTCTCCGCGGTCGGACCGCAGTCGACGACCACGACCTCCCAGGGCCCGGCCTCCGCCATCCGGCGGACCTCGCCGAGGGCCAGCAGCTCCTCGACACCGGGCAGCACGGTCAGCTCGTCGGCGACCAGCTCGTCGACCCCGGCACCGGCCAGCAGCGTGCGCAGGTGCCCCTGCAGCCGGCTCCAGGAGCCGTCGAGCAGCGCGCGGGTGTCGATGTGGGCGGCGAACAGCCCCGGGGCGACCGTCTGGAGCTCGGTGGGCTCGCCGTCGAGGTCCACCTCCAGCGCGTCGCCGAGGGAGTGCGCGGGATCGGTCGAGACGACGAGCGCCTTGCGTCCGGAATCCGCCAGGAGGGCAGCGGTCGCCGCGGCCAGGGTGGTCTTGCCGACGCCCCCCTTGCCGGTGAACAGCACCACGCGCACCCGCGGAGCCTAGCCGCCCGGCGCAGCGTCACCACCAGGCCCCGGCGGGTCGTGTTCAGCGGGCGCCGCGCTCCACCCGGCGCTTGAGGCCCTTCAGCGCGGTGTCGATGATCACCTTCTCGGCCTTGCGGCGCAGCATGCCGATCATCGGGATGTTCAGGTCGACCGCCAGCGAGTAGGTCACCGTGGTCGATGCGCCGTCGGCGGCGAGGTGGTACGAGCCCGCCTGCGCCTTCTGGATCTGACCCTTGACGAGGTTCCAGCTGACCGACATGCCGTCGGGCGCCCAGTCGTAGTCCAGTGTGTACGAGTCCTTGATCGGCCCGGCGTCCATCGTGAACCGGACGCGCTCGGCGCGGCCCCCGGCGTCCGTCTCCAGCACCTCGACGGTCTTGACCTGCTCCGCCCACTCCGGGTACGCGGGGAAGTCGGCGATCACCGCCATCACCCGCTCCGGATCCGCGGCGATGGAGATCGAGGATGTGGTCGCGTCGGCCATGGCGCGGAGGTTACCGGGCGGGGCCGGGCTCACCAGCGCAGGACGTACGGAGTGCCGCTGTTGCGGAAGTGCCCGACGTTGACGCACTCGGTCCGGCCGATCCGCAGCCGCGGTGCGAGCGGCTGGTGCACGTGCCCGAACAGCGCCGCCCGCGGCCGGTCCCGGTGGATCACGTCCAGCAGGCCCGGCCCGCCGGACTCCGCCCGCCGCGACACCACGTCGTAGACGAGTTCGGGGACCTGGGGCGGGACGTGACTGCACAGCACGTCCACCGGGCCGTCGCCGGACAGGGCGCGGGCCTGCGCGGCGAAGTCCTCGGCGGGCAGCAGGTGGGGGCGCCAGGGGCCGCCGTGGCGCCGGTCGATCCCCGGCGGCAGCGGGGCACCGCCGACGAACCCGAATCTCAGCCCACCGATCTCGACCACCCGGCCGTCGGCCAGGGACACCCCCGAGCCGGCGAACTCGGGCCACAGGTGCGGCAGGTCGACGTTGCCGGGGATCGCGTACACCGGGGCGCGCAGCACGGCGAACAGCTCGGCGTACTGGGCCCGGACCGCCTCCTCGACGACGGCGGCCGGGTCGTCGAAGCGCGACCACACCTCGCGCGCGTAGTCCGCGAGCTCCCCGGGCCGGCCCGACGAGCGCAGCTCACCGAACCGGGCGCTGACCTCCGGGCCGAGCACGCGGCCGAGGATCCCGCCGGTCGGGTCCCGGTAGTCGACGAAGTCGACGAGATCACCGAGCACGATCAGTGCGTCCGCGCCGTCGCCGGCCTTCGCCAGCGCCTCGGCGTTGCCGTGCACGTCGGAGACCACGTGGACGCGCATGGTCACCGACGTTACCGTCCACCACCGACGCTGCGCGCGGTGATCATCATCCCGCGAGTCGCTGCGAGCCCGCTCGCGAGTCGCGGTCAGCCCGCGCGCGAGTCGCGCCGGATCCGCGCGCGAGTCGCGGTCAGCCCGCGTCCGACAGGGGCGCCGGCGGCGCCCCCGGCTCGCGGCCACCCTCCAACCGCTCCTTCAGCGCGAACCCGATCGTCTTGGCGGCCCGCTGGCGCCGGCGGGACTCCGCGGCGGCCCGCCGGGCCGACGGCGGCGCCGGGCGCCCGTCGGGGCCGACCGGATCGGCGCGCAGGAAGTAGTGCAGGACGGTGCCGTCGAGCACCTCCTCCAGCCAGATCTCCATGCTGCCGACCAGTGCACCGTCGACGGTCCAGCGCACCCCCTGCGGCCCGCGGTCGGTGACGACCTCGAGCCGCAGGTCCGGCCACAGCTGCGGCCAGCGCGCGGGCACCGCGAACTCCGCGGCGACCCGCTCGCGCGGGACCGCCAGGAAGATCTCGTCCACCACGTCGACCGAGGGCATGGCGCTCAGCCTGCCCGAGACCCGGAGGCCACCGGAGACCGGCCCGGAACCGGTCGAAACCGGACAGTGCGCCCCCCGTTGCCAACACGATAGGTTTCCCTCCCAAGCAGCCTGCCAGAGCTGGCCAGGAGGTCCGAACAGTGCGTGAGTACAGCGTGCCCACAACGATCCGGGTGGGCGAGGAGGAGAACCTCGTCGACGCGGTCTACGACAACGCCGAGCGGCACGCGGCGGCTGTCCTGTTCCGGCGCCGGGGGTCGGAGGGGAGCTGGACCGACCTCACCGCGGCCGAGTTCGCCGAGCAGGTCACCGCGGTGGCCCGCGGGCTGATCGCCGCCGGGGTCGCGCCGGGTGACCGGGTGGCCCTGCTGTCGCGCACCCGCTTCGAGTGGACGCTGATCGACTACGCGATCCTCGCCGTCGGCGGCGTCACCGTGCCGATCTACGAGACCTCGTCGGCCGAGCAGATCTCCTGGATCCTGTCCGACTCCGGGGCGGTCGCGATCGTCGTCGAGTCCGAGAAGCACCGCGGCCTGGTCGACAACGTGTCCGGCTCGCTGGCCGAGCTGAAGCGGATCTGGCAGATCGAGCCGCCGGCGGCGTCACCGAGCACGCCCGGCGCGATCGACGAGCTGGTCGCCCTGGGCTCCGACACCCCCGCCGACGACGTGCACGCCCGCCGCCGCGGGGTGACCGCGGCCGACCTGGCCACGCTGATCTACACCTCCGGGACCACCGGTCGACCCAAGGGCGTCGAGCTGACCCACCGCAACGTCGTCACCGAGTGCAAGACCGTCGCCGCGGTGTTCCCCGAGCTGCTCACCGCGGGCGGGTCGGTGCTGCTGTTCCTGCCGCTGGCGCACGTGTTCGGCAAGGTCATCCAGTGCGGGGCGGTGCAGACCCGGACGACGATCGGGCACACCCCGGACGTGTCCAACCTGCTCGCCGACCTGGGCGTGTTCCGGCCGACCTTCCTGCTCGCCGTCCCGCGCGTGTTCGAGAAGGTCTACAACGGCGCCCGGCAGAAGGCACACGGCGAGGGCAAGGGCAAGATCTTCGACGCCGCGGCCGACACCGCGATCGCGTGGAGCCGGGCCCAGGACACCGGCGGAGCCGGTCTGGCGGTCAAGCTCAAGCACGCGCTGTTCGACAAGCTCGTCTACGGCAAGCTCCGCGCGGCCGTCGGCGGCAACGTCGTGGCCGCGGTGTCCGGCAGCGCCCCGCTCGGTGAGCGGCTCGGGCACTTCTTCCGCGGGATCGGGCTGCCGGTCCTGGAGGGCTACGGCCTCACCGAGACCTCGGCCGGGATCACCGTCAACACGCTGTCCGCGCAGCGCGTCGGCAGCGTCGGACGGCCCATCCCCGGTCACGGCGTCAAGATCGCCGACGACGGCGAGATCCTGCTGTCCGGGGACATCGTCTTCCAGCGGTACTGGAAGAACCCGACCGCCACCGCCGAGGCCATCGAGGACGGCTGGTTCCACAGTGGCGACATCGGCGAGCTCGACGACGCGGGCTACCTGACCATCACCGGGCGCAAGAAGGAGATCATCGTCACCGCCGGCGGCAAGAACGTCGCCCCCGCGGTGCTCGAGGACCGCCTCCGCGCGCACCCCCTGGTCAGCCAGTGCATGGTCGTCGGCGACGGCCAGCCGTTCATCGGCGCGCTGATCACCATCGACCCGGAGGCCCTGCCCGCCTGGCGCGAACGCAACGGCAAGCCGGCCGGGGACGGCGCCGCCGACCTGGTGGACGACCCCGAGCTGCGCGGCGAGATCGCCGCGGCCGTCGAGGAGGCCAACCAGGCGGTGTCGCGGGCCGAGCAGATCCGCAAGTTCCGGATCCTGCCGGTCGACTTCACCGAGGCCGGCGGCGAGATGACACCGACGATGAAGGTCAAGCGGTCCGTCGTGGCGAAGATGTACGCCGAGGACATCAACGCGATCTACGACGGCGCCACGCAGCGCGCCTGAGCGGTGGGCCGGGGCGGAGCGGTCGTGCCGGCCGGCCGCCCACCCGGGCCCCCTCACCCGCCGGCGGCCACCGGAGTGCCGTCGAGCAGGCCGTGGAGCCGTCGCACGAGGCGCGGCCAGCTCCACTCCCGCTCCATCCATTCCCGACCGGCGGCGCCCATGGCGCGGGCCCGGTCCGGGTCGGCCAGCAGCCGGGCGAGCGCGGTGGCGAGCGCCCCGGTGTCCCGGCCGCCCACGACGTGCCCGGTGCGCCCCTCCAGCACGGTCTCCGGGGCTCCCCCGGAGTCACCGGCCACCACGGGGAC
>NZ_JAAXKZ010000181.1 GCF_012911875.1 Pseudonocardia bannensis
GCTGATCTCCCTGGCCGGGCGTGGGGGTGCTCGGCCAGGGAGATCAGCCGGCTCGGCGGACCTGCGGGTGGCGGTGCAGGGCGCTGCGGGTCATCGCGAGCTCGTGCGCCACCTCGGCGGTGATGAGCTCCGCGTGCAGCCCGATGTGCTCGCCGTGCAGGGCCAGCGCGCGGTGACGCTGCACGAGATCGTCGAGGGAACTCAGGAGACGGTCGGCGATGGACTGGCGGATGCGATCCCGGTCGGCGGGGGTGGCCATGGAGGTTCTCCTATGTGGTGTCGGGTCGGGCGGTGTTCTCCCCGACCGGACACAGCGCGCTGGCCGTGCGGCAATGATCACGGTCGCGGCGGCGGGTGAGCCGCCGCGACCGGTCCGGGCCCGTCATCCCAGGTCGTCGGCGCGGTGTTCCTGCACGGCCACACCCCGGCCGGCCGGAACCTCGACGCCGGTGTGGTCGGCGACCGCCAGGCGGGTCGTGCCGAGAACCTCGGCGCGGGCCGCGCGGACCTTGGCCACCGCGACGCCCACCGCCGCGATCCAGGCGGCGACGATGATCAGGTAGATGGTGGTGCGCAGGCCGCCGTCGATCTCTGCGGCGCGCAGGATCGTCCGGGTGTTGGTCAGGATGATGATGCCGCCGACCGCGGTGCCGAGCACCGGCGTCGGGACCTTCGTGACCAGCCAGGCGGCCAGCGGCGCGGCCAGGACACCACCGAGCAGCAGTCCGCCGATCGTGAACGGGTCCAGTACCTCGGTGCCCAGACCGATCAGGAAGCCGACGCTCGCGGCGAGCGCGACCAGGAACTCGGAGGTGTCCACCGAGCCGATCACGGTGCGTGGCGCGGTACGGCCCGCGGTGAGCAGTGCCGGGGTGGCCACCGGGCCCCATCCGCCGCCACCGGAGGCGTCGACGAAGCCGGCGACCAGGCCGAGCGGGGACAGGAACCGCTTGCGGTGCGGCGACATCCGTGCGGTCGGCGCCTTCGGCGGACGGATCGAGAAGCGCAGCAGGATGTAGACGCCGAGCGCCAGCAGAATGCCGGACATGATCGGAGCTGCGTCCTGTGTGGACAGCGCCGAGAGCGCGGTGGCGCCGAGGAACGCTCCGATCGCGCCGGGCACGCCCAGCCGCAGGACGAGCTTCCAGTCCACGTTTCCGAAGCGCCAGTGCGAGGCGCCGGAGACGAGCGTGGTGCCGAGTTCGGCGAGGTGGACCGAGGCGCTGGCGGCGGCCGGGTTGATCCCGGCGATCAGCAGCAACGACGTCGACGTGACGCCGTAGGCCATGCCGAGTGCGCCGTCGACGAGCTGGGCGCCGAACCCGACGACGGCGAAGACGATGAGAGTGCGCATGAAAGAACGGCTCCGGGGGAGAGGACGTGCGGGAGTTGCGCGCGAGCTCGCGCGCCGACGCGGACGCGGGTCAGCGGGGGAGGTGCCGAGAGGTCAGCGACAGAACTCGTCGAACGCGTGGCCCCGACGCGACGGCCAGAACCGCTCCAGATCCGCCACGAGGATCCGGGTCAGGGACGCAGCCGTCGACGGGCCGTCCGCACGCCGGACTCCGGCGGGAACGGGCTGCGAGGGCAGCGCAGTCGAGGACACCACCCAATCGTGCGATGCCCAGCCCCGATACACAACACGGCGTCCGGCATGCGGCGGGCCGCCTTCAAATGTCCGGACTTGACGACCGGCCTCAGGCCGCCCGCTGCTCCTCCACGGCGGGTTCCTCGGCCGGGGCGGACCGGCGCGCTACGCGCACCCGGCGGACCGCCATCCCGACGAGGACCAACCAGACGACGGCGATCACCACATAGGCCGCGATCCGCGGGCTGCCAGCGACCCCCACGGCGGCGAACATGGTGCGGGCGTTGGTCAGCACGATCAGGCCGCCGACGGCCGCCCCCAGCACGGCGGCGGGCAGCTTGGTGACCAACCATGCGGCCAGCGGTGCGGCGAGCATGCCCCCGACCACCAGGCCCGCGACCGCGAGCCAGTCGATGCCCGCACCGCCCAACCCGATCACGAACCCCAGGCTGGCGGCGACGGTCACCAGGAACTCGGACGTGCTCACGGAGCCGATCACGGTGCGGGGGGCGGTGCGACCGGCGGTGAGCAACGACGCGGTGGACACCGGGCCCCACCCGCCCCCGCCGGTGGCGTCGACGAAGCCGCCGACGAAGCCGAGCGGGGTGAGGAAGCGCCGGCCGTGCGGCGAGGTCCGCGCGGTCGCCTCGGGGGGCGCCGCGACCGCGTACTTGATCAGGATGAACGCGCCGATCACGATCAGCAGCCCGGCCATCAGCGGCGCTGCCGCCTGCGCGGACAGATGGGACAACAGCAGCGCCCCGAGCAGAGCCCCGATCGCGCCGGGGACGCCGAGCCGCCCGACCAGCTTCCAGTCGACGTTGCCGAAGCGCCAGTGCGCGTACCCCGACGCCAGCGCCGTGCCGATCTTGGCCAGGTGCACGGATGCGCTGGCCGCGGCCGGACCGAGGCCGGCGATCAGCAGCAGGGTGGTGGAGGTGACCCCGTAGCCCATCCCCAGCGCTCCATCGACGAGCTGGGCGCCGAAACCGGCGAGGGCGAGCAGGACGAGCGTGGGCATGACGACTCCGGGACTTCTCGGACGACTTCGCAGACGATCGGGCCTTCGACGAGCGGCCCGGAATCAGTCCTCGTCGAAGTCGTCGGCACGCCGGGACGGCCAGAAGCGCTCGAGGTCCGGAACCAGTGCAGCCGGCGGCACCCAGGGAACGTGCCGATCAGCCCGCGGCATGGACCTGTTCCGTGTCGTTCAGGGCAGAAGTTGCCGCGCGGTAGCGGTCGAGCAGCGCGTCGGCGACCGCGGGGGCCGCGCCCAGCGGCTCGGCCAGCACGACGCCGGGGTCGGCCGCGCGGGCCGCGTCGCCGACCCGGTCGAGCAGCCGGCCGGGCGCGAGGAACCAGGGCGCGACCGCGATCCGGCGGGCCCCCCGGCGTCGCAGCTCGGCGACGGCCGCGGTGACGTCGGGCTGCGCGGCCGCGGCGAAGGCCGCAACGGTCAGGGGCCGCTCCGCGGCGAGGTCGGCGACGACGGCGTTGGCCACCGCGTTCGAGGAGCCGGCGGCGGCGAGGACAACCCCGAGACCGGGGTCGCCGGGATCGGCACCGGCCTCGCGCAGCCGCGCCCACGCCACGTCGAGCAGCGGGCTCCGCCCTCCTGAGTGGCGGGTACCGGAGGGCGGCTCACCACCGCCGGGGGCGCTGCCCAAGACGTCGGACACCACGACCTCGAGCCGGGGCAGCCGGCGGGTGGCGGCGTCCACGGCGGCGGGGATGTCGACGCGCGCGTGGTAGGCCGAGCCGAGCAGCAGCGGCACCACCACCGCGGACCCCGTCCCCAGGCCGCCCAGGACGTCGGGCAGCCGGGGAGCGTTGAAATCGAGGAACGACAGCCGCACGTCCAGGTGCGGCGCCCGCGCCCGCGCCACGTCGGCCAACTCGGTCATCGTGGCCGCGGACCGGCCGTCCCGGCTGCCGTGTGCCACGGCCACCAGGACCGGTCGCCTCGTGGCGGGGGATGCGGCGTGCAGCCGGGACATCGCGGGAGGTTCCTCTGTTTTCTAGGGGCCGGGGGTGTGCGCGGTCTCGCCGGGCAGGTCGACGAGCACCAGCGGGCTGCCGACGAGGCCGGCGGCCAGCGTGTTGCCGGTCGGCGGGTCGATCAGCAGGAAGCTGCCGGTGGCCCGCACGTCGGCGTAGTCGTCGACGGGCAGCGGATCGGCCGTGCGCAGCGTGACCCGGCCGATGTCGTTGATCTCCAGCTGCTCCGGGGTGGAGAGCGTGAAGGTGTCGGTGTCGAGACGGTCGGTGACCGCGCCGACGATGGCCTGGGTGGTCCGGGTGCCGTGCTTGAGCAGTAGCCGGGCGCCGGGGCGCAGCGGCTTCTCGGCCAGCCAGCACAGCGTGGCGTCGAGCTCGTCGGTCACCCGGGGGGCGCCCTCGACGGCGGCGAGGACGTCTCCACGGGAGATGTCGATGTCGTCGTCGAGCAGCACGGTGACGCTACGCCCCGCGCTCGCCGCCGCCAGCGGGCCGTCGGCGGTCTCGACCGACGCGACGGTGCTGCGCCGGCCCGAGGGCAGGACGACGATCTGGTCGCCCGGGCGGACGGTGCCCGCCGCCACCTGGCCCGCGTAACCGCGGTAGTCGTGCAACTCCTCGGTCCGCGGGCGGATCACGTACTGCACCGGCATCCGGAACGGCGCGTCGACCTCGGGGCCGGTGACGGGCACCGACTCGAGGTGGCCGAGCAGCGTCGGGCCGTCGTACCAGGGGGTGCGCTCGCTGCGCTCCACCACGTTGTCGCCCACCAGCGCCGAGACCGGGATGGTCAGCACCGCGTCGTCGGCGAAGCCCAGGGAGCGGGCGAGTCCGGCGAAGTCCTTGGCGATGGCCTGCAGGACGGCCTCGTCGTAGTCGACCAGATCGATCTTGTTGATGGCCAGCACCAGCCGGGGGACGCGCAGCAGGGCGAGCACCGCGGCGTGCCGGCGGGTCTGCTCGACCACGCCGTGCCGGGCGTCGACCAGCAGCACGGCCAGTTCGGCCGTGGAGGCCCCGGTGACCGTGTTGCGTGTGTACTGCACGTGGCCCGGGGTGTCGGCGAGGACGAACTCGCGCACCGGGGTGGAGAAGTAGCGGTACGCGACGTCGATGGTGATGCCCTGCTCGCGCTCCGCGCGCAGGCCGTCGACCAGCAGCGACAGGTCGGGTGTGGACAGTCCCTTGTCGACCGAGGCGCGCTGGACGGCCTCGATCTGGTCGGCCAGTACCGACTTGGTGTCGTAGAGCAGCCGGCCCACCAACGTGGACTTGCCGTCGTCGACGCTCCCCGCGGTGGCGAAGCGCAGCAGATCGCGGCTCACTTAGAAGTACCCCTCACGCTTGCGGTCCTCCATGGCGGCCTCCGACAGCCGGTCGTCGGCCCGGGTGGCGCCGCGCTCGGTCAGCCGGGAGGCCATCACCTCGGCGATCACCTCGTCCAACGTGGTCGCCGTCGACTCCACGGCGCCGGTGCACGAGCCGTCGCCGACAGTCCGGTAACGGACGGTCTTGAGCTCGAGCGTCTCGTTCCCCCGCGGGCCGCCCCACGGCCCCTCGGCGAGCCACATGCCGTCGCGGCGGAACACCTCCCGCTGATGGGAGTAGTAGATCGACGGCAACTCGATGTTCTCGCGCTGGATGTAGCGCCAGACGTCGAGCTCGGTCCAGTTCGAGATCGGGAACACCCGGACGTGCTCACCCGGGGCGTGCCGGCCGTTGTAGAGGTTCCACAGCTCCGGACGCTGCTTGCGCGGGTCCCACCGGCCGAACGCGTCGCGCAGGCTGATGATCCGCTCCTTGGCCCGGGCCCGCTCCTCGTCGCGGCGCCCGCCGCCGAACACGGCGTCGAAGCGGTGCTCGACGATCGAGTCGAGCAGCGGCTGGGTCTGCAGCGGGTTGCGGGTCCCGTCGGCGCGCTCGACGAGGCGGCCGTCGTCGATCCAGTCCTGCACGTGCGCGACCTCGAGACGCAGCCCGAGCCGCTCGACGAGGCTGTCCCGGAAAGCGATGACCTCCGGGTAGTTGTGCCCGGTGTCGACGTGCAGCAGCGGGAACGGCACCGGCGCCGGCGCGAACGCCTTCACCGCGAGGTGGACCAGCAGCGTGGAGTCCTTGCCTCCGGAGAACAGGATCACCGGGCGGTCGAACTCACCCGCGACCTCGCGGAAGATGTGGATCGCTTCCGATTCCAGTGCCTCGAGCGCGTCCAGCGCAGGGGCGGTCATGCGTGTCCTCCAGAACGTGCGGCGGATCTGCCGGCGATCGTCATGCGTGCAGACCGCACTCGGTCTTGGCCCGGCCGGCCCAGCGGCCCGAGCGGGGGTCGGCGCCCGGCAGCGGCTTGGCGGTGCACGGCGCGCAGCCGATGGACGGGTAGCCGGCCGGCACCAGCGGGTTGACGAGCACGTTGTGCTCGTCGATGTAGGCGTCCATGTCCTCGTCGCTCCACGCGGCCAGCGGGTTGATCTTCACGAGGCCGTGCTTCTCGTCGAACTGGATCAACGGCGTGTTCGCCCGCGTCGGGGCCTCGACCCGGCGCACGCCGGTGACCCACGCGTCGTAGCCGGCCAGCGTCCGCTGCAACGGGACCACCTTGCGCAGGTGACAGCACCGGTCCGGCTCGCGGGCGAACAGGTCCTGGCCCTCCGCCGCGTCCTGCTCCGCCACCGTTCGGTCGGGCAGTGCGTTGACGATCGTCACGTCGTAGACCGCGCCGACCGCGTCACGGGTGCCGATGGTCTCGGCGAAGTGGTAGCCGGTCTCCAGGAACAGGATGTCGACACCCGGCTTGGCCTTGGCCGCCAGGTCGACCAGCACGGCGTCCTGCATGTTCGACGCCACGATGAAGCGATCGGCGAACGTCTCCGCGGTCCAGGCCAGCAGCTGCTCGGCCGTGGCGTCCGGGCCCAGCTCGCTCGCCCCGCGCTCGGCCACCGCGCGCAGGTCGGCGAGCCGTGCCTGCTCCGCCGGCTCCGTCTTCGCTGACGGACTCATCGAGTCACCTCCGGTACTCCGATCCCGATGAAGCGGCAGACGAAGGTGCGCAGGCAGCCCGCGCAGTACCACGCCCCGTGCGGGACCTTGTCGGTCTGCTCGGCGGGGCGCAGGTCCTCCTCGCCGCAGTACGGGCAGTAGAAGGGCACGGCGCGCTCGCTCATTCCGCCCCTCCCACGATGTGAGAGACCATCACTTGAGATCGTTCTCGTCCGCCCGGACGACCCACTGGGCGAACCGCTCGCCCGGCTCGCGGGCCGCGGCGAAGCGGCGCACGACCCGGTCCACGTAGTCGCCCAGCTCGGCGCTGGTGACCTTGAGGCCACGGAGCTTGCGCCCGAAGCCGGCGTCGAGACCCAGGCCGCCGCCGAGGTGCACCTGGAAGCCCTCGACCTGGTTGCCCTGGGCGTCGGTGACGATCTGGCCCTTGAGCCCGATGTCGGCGACCTGGGTGCGGGCGCACGAGTTGGGGCAGCCGTTGAGGTGGATCGAGACCGGCACCTCCAGCGAGTCCTGCACGTCGGCGAGGCGCTGCTCCAGCTCCTCGACGAGCCGGATGGCTCGCTCCTTGGTCTCCACGATCGCGAGCTTGCAGAACTCGATGCCGGTGCAGGCCATCGTCGCCCGCCGCCACGGCGAGGGATCGGCCTGCAGGCCCAGCTCCGCGAGCTCGGACTTGAGCGACTCGACCTGGTCGTCGGGCACGTCGAGGACGACGATCTTCTGCTGCGGGGTCAGCCGCACCCGCCGCGACCCGGCCGCCTCCACGGCCTTGGCCAGCGCGATCAGCGTCGATCCGGACACCCGGCCGGACGCCGGGGCGACCCCGATGTAGTTGCGGCCGTCGGTCTGCTTGTGCACGCCGATGTGGTCGATCGGGCGCTCGGGGGTGGCCGGCGCCGGACCGTCGATCAGCTTGCGGCCGAGGTACTCGTCCTCGAGGACCCGGCGGAACTCCTCCGCGCCCCAGTCGGCGACCAGGAACTTGATCCGGGCGCGGTGGCGCAGCCGACGGTACCCGTAGTCGCGGAACACCGAGATGATCCCGGCCCACACGTCCGGCACCTCGTCCAGCGGGACCCAGGCGCCGAGCCGCTGCGCGATCTTCGGGTTGGTCGAGAGCCCGCCGCCGACCCACACGTCGAAGCCGGGGCCGTGCTCGGGGTGCTCGACGCCGATGAACGAGACGTCGTTGACCTCGTGCGCGACGTCCTGCTGCCAGGAGATCGCGGTCTTGAACTTGCGCGGCAGGTTGGAGAACTCCTTGCTGCCGATGTAGCGGTCCAGGATCGTCCGGATCGCGGGCTCGGGGTCGAGCTTCTCGTCGGCGGAGATCCCGGCGACCGGCGAGCCGAGGATGACACGCGGGGTGTCGCCGCAGGCCTCGGTCGTGAGCAGGCCCAGACCCTCGAGCTTCTCCCAGATCGCGGGCATGTCCTCGATCTGGATCCAGTGGTACTGGATGTTCTGCCGGTCGGTGACGTCGGCGGTGTCCCGGGCGTACTGCTGCGAGATCTCGCCGACCGCGAGCAGCTGCTCGGTGGTCAGGGCCCCGCCGTCGATGCGGACGCGGAGCATGAAGTAGCGGTCGTCGAGCTCCTCGGGCTCCAGCGCCGCGGTGCGGCCGCCGTCGATCCCGGGCTTGCGCTGGGTGTAGAGACCCCACCAGCGCATGCGGCCGCGCAGGTCCGCCGGGTCGATCGAGTCGAACCCCTGCTTGGCGTAGATGTTCTCGATGCGGGCGCGGACGTTGAGGCCGTCGTCGTCCTTCTTGGTCCGCTCGTTGGGGTTGAGCGGTTCACGATGGCCGAGCTTCCACTGGCCTTCGCCGCGCTTGCGCTTGGGCTGCGTGGTGGTGGGGGGCAATTCGGGGCCTCCGGATCGCGGCCGGGCACGCCGCGACTCATGTCAGCCCAGAGCCCGGTGCGTCCGGCGCCGGGACGGTCAGTCCATGAAAGGGATTCGGCGCGGATCTATCGGATCGGCCGACAGATCGCGCTGCTGACACGACCCAGATCGACGTGGCGTCGGGCCACGAGCCGAAGGGTCAGCGCAGTCACCTGAACAGGGTGCCATCCGAACGGCTCCGAAGCCACCGTCGGGCCCGTGCTGGGAGGCGACTCACAGCGCGGTGGTCGGCACAGCCGCGTGGAGAGGGTCGAGGTCCCGAAGCTGGCACACTGGGATGTCGTGCCTCCCGCTGTCC
>NZ_JAAXKZ010000182.1 GCF_012911875.1 Pseudonocardia bannensis
CCCGGTCCCATCCCGAACCCGGAAGCTAAGCCCGCCCGCGCCGATGGTACTGCACTCGCCAGGGTGTGGGAGAGTAGGTCACCGCCGACATTCAACGGTGAAAAGAAATGGGTGTGGCCCTCCGCGGAATCCCGCGGAGGGCCACACCCATTTCTTTTCGTGTGTAGTGGTCATCGGCTTTCGTAGTAGGTTCGGGTTCTGGCTGTCGTCCTGCCAATCGCAGCGGCGTACCCGTGAGGCATCCGGCCGGGATTATGGGGTATCAGGCCGACAGCCGGGGACCGGGCGCGGTCGTTGATGCTGAGTTGTCCACATCCCGGACTGCGTATCCACAGAACTCGAGATGCTCTGTTCCCTCGGCTTTCTACTCGGGAGGCTGAACTCGTCGGTACGGCTAGGACGAGGAGACCGTGGTGAACGAGATCTACGCAACTGTCGTCGGAAACATCGTGGGCGACATCCGACGGCGACGGCTGGCGGATGGCACGGAGCTGGCGGGCTTTCGGATGGCGAGCAATGAGCGGCGCTACGACAAGAGCAGCGGTACCTGGGTGGCCGGGGAGACCTCGTACGTCTCCGTCACCTGCTGGCGTCGGCTCGGCCAGAATGTCGCGGCATCCTTCGTGAAAGGCGACCCCGTGATGGTCTACGGGCGGCTCTACACCCGCGAGTACGCGAAGGACGGCCAGAACCGGACGGATCTGTCGTTGGAGGCCTACGCGGTCGGGCCGGACCTGACCTGGTGCACCGCGGCGCTCACCCGCAGCCGGCGTGATGCCGCACTCAGGCCGGAGATGGACGGCGAGGGCTCGTCGGTCGACGCCGACCTCGGTACGGTCGTGGTGGAGGGCGAGGACGGCGGGCCGGACATTCTCGGCGACGACTCGGACCTGCACCCCCACGACGCTTCGGCGGACGAGGCTCACCTGGTGGGCGGGCTACCGGACGGTCGAGCATGAGCGGATCGCAACTACCATTGATGTCGTGGCGGAGTTCATCTACACCATGAAGAACGTGCGCAAGGCGCACGGCGACAAGGTCATTCTCGACAACGCATCGATCAGCTTCTTCCCCGGGGCGAAGATCGGGGTCGTCGGGCCCAACGGCGCCGGTAAGTCCAGCGTGCTGAAGATCATGGCGGGGCTGGACCAGCCGAACAACGGGGAGGCGTTTCTGGCGCCCGGCGCGAGCGTAGGGATCCTGCAGCAGGAGCCGCCGCTGAACGAGGAGAAGACGGTCCTCGGCAACGTCGAGGAAGGGGTCGGCGAGATCAAGGCCAAGCTCGACCGGTACAACGCGATCGCCGAGCAGATGGCGACCGACTACTCCGACGAGCTGATGGAGGAGATGGGTCGGCTGCAGGAGGACCTGGACCACGCTGACGCGTGGGACCTGGACTCCCAGCTCGAGCAGGCGATGGATGCACTGCGGTGCCCCCCGTCCGATCTGCCGGTCGTCAACCTCTCCGGTGGTGAGCGGCGTCGGGTGGCTCTGTGCAAACTGCTGCTCTCGAAGCCCGACCTGCTGCTTCTGGACGAGCCGACCAACCACCTCGACGCCGAGAGCGTGCTGTGGCTGGAGCAGTTCCTCGCCACCTATCCGGGCGCCGTGCTGGCCGTGACGCACGACCGGTACTTCCTGGACAACGTGGCGCAGTGGATCCTCGAGCTCGACCGGGGCCGGACCCACCCCTACGAGGGCAACTACTCGACCTACCTGGAGAAGAAGGCCGAGCGGCTCGCGGTCCAGGGCAAGAAGGACGCCAAGCTGCAGAAGCGGCTCGCCGACGAGCTGGCGTGGGTGCGCTCGAACCCGAAGGCGCGGCAGGCGAAGAGCAAGTCCCGCCTCGAGCGCTACGAGGAGATGGCGGCTGAGGCCGATCGGCACCGCAAGCTGGACTTCGAGGAGATCCAGATCCCGCCGGGCCCGCGTCTGGGCAACGTCGTCGTCGACGTCGACCACCTGGACAAGGGCTTCGAGGGACGGCAGCTGATCAAGGATCTGTCGTTCACGTTGCCGCGCAACGGCATCGTCGGTGTCATCGGGCCGAACGGCGTCGGAAAGACGACCCTGTTCAAGACGATCGTCGGCCTGGAGCACCCGGACTCCGGATCGGTGAAGGTCGGTGAGACGGTCAAGCTGTCGTACGTCGACCAGAACCGTGCCGGCATCGACCCGAAGAAGACGGTCTTCGAGGTCGTCTCGGACGGGCTGGACCACATGAAGGTCGGCCAGGTCGAGATGCCGTCCCGGGCCTACGTGGCCGCGTTCGGTTTCAAGGGTCCGGACCAGCAGAAGCCTGCCGGCGTCCTGTCCGGTGGGGAGCGCAACCGGCTCAACCTGGCACTGACCCTCAAGCAGGGCGGCAACTTGATCCTGCTCGACGAGCCCACCAACGACCTCGACGTCGAGACGCTGGGCTCGCTGGAGAACGCCCTGGAGCAGTTCCCCGGCTGCGCCGTGGTCATCTCGCACGACCGGTGGTTCCTGGACCGGGTCGTCACCCACATCCTGGCGTGGGAGGGCACCGAGGAGAACCCGGCGGGGTGGTTCTGGTTCGAGGGCAACTTCGAAGCCTACGAGAAGAACAAGATCGAGAGGATGGGGGCGGAGGCGGCGCGTCCACACCGCGTGACGCACCGTAAGCTCACCCGTGACTGAGAGCGATCCCGCGTCACGGCGGTGATCTTCGGTGGGCGTGCCGGTGTCATCCGGGATGCCGGTTCCTGCGGGAGGCTGAGTGGCGCTGTCGGGAATGGGGACCACCGCAGGAATCCCGCACCGGAGCGCTGCGGCGATCCTGGAGACCGCCGCAGCGCTGCGGTGGTCCCGCCCCGACCTCACGGCGCAGATCGCGGAGCACGTCCTGCAACTCGCGGAGGCGGACAGCGACAGCGAGCTCTGGCTCGGGTCTGCCGGCTGGCTGGTTCACGGCCGTGCGGTCACAGGTGACGCCCGGGAGCCCGCGGCGGACGTGCTGGAAGTCATCCAGCGGGATGGCTCGTCGATCCGAGCGCTGCTGTTCACCGAGGCGGGGGCTCGGCTGCGGGTCGAGTTGGCCGGAGTCGCCCAGGACTCCGGCGACGCGGTGATGTGCCGCAAACTGGTGCTCCCGCTGGTGGAACAGCCGGGGGTCCCGGCGGAACTGCGTCTCGACGCGCTGGCGGTGCTGGTGCGCTGTGCGCTCGCCGACGTTCCCGAGCGGCTCGACGACCTCATACAGGCCGCCGACGCTGCGGCGAGTGAGCTCACCGGACCGCAGCCCGGTGCGACCGTGGCCCTGTTGAGGGCTGCGGTCGAGCGGGGCCGACGGCGTGCGGGCAGCGCGGCCGAGCACGCGCACCACGGGCTGGCTCTGCTCGGGTGGAGCCCGGACACCCCGGAGGCATCGACGGCGTCCGGGCACCTGACCGCGGCCCTGGCCAGCCAGTGGATCGGCGGGCTGCTGGACGAGCGGCGTTTCGGTGAGGCACGCAGCGCGGCGATGGCGTTGCAGACCCGGCTCGCCCGGCCGGCTGTCGTGACACGGCAGGTCGCGCAGCTGCGGCTGACCGTCGGCCGCGCGACGGCGCACTCCGAACAGGCCTCCCAGACCATCCAGACGCTGTCCGAAGCGGCAGCTGACGCGGCGACCTCGGACACCCCCGGCGTCGAGGCGGCCTGCCGCGCGGCATTGGCCGAACTGCACGAGTCCAACGGGCAACTCGACGCCGCACTCGCCACGATGCGTCTCGGGGTGGTGGCCGAGCGGCTCGACCGGGATCGGGCGGCACGTTTCCGTGCGCTGGCCCAGCAGTTGGTCATCGGGGACGCCTCCATGGTCACGACGTGGCGCGAGGAGGGGCCGGATGTTCAGCCGGCCCAGCACGCCGCCCCGGTTCTCACCGTGACGGACGCTGGACCGGGGCCGGCCGTCCGCGCGCCTGCATCGCACGAGGCCGGCCGGCCGACGCCCGCCGGCGTGACCGGATCTCGTGAGGACAGCCGGCTGCCCCTCGCCCGTGCGACCGGGTCTCGTGAGGACAGCCGGTCGACGTCTGCCCGTGCGGCCGGCTCTCGCGAGGACAGCCGGTCGACGTCTGCCCGTGCGATCGGCTCTCGCGAGGACAGCCGGTCGACGTCTGCCCGTGCGATCGGCTCTCGCGAGGACAGCCGGTCGACGTCCGCCCGCACGACCGGGTCTCGCGAGGACAGCCGGCCGCTGCCTGCCCGGGTGGCCGGATCTCGTGAGGGCGACAGCCCACCCCGGCCGAGCGCCGAGCGTGCCGATGCAGCTCGGGTCGCCCCTCGGCCGGTGCCCACGCCGACCGTCGCCGACGAGACCACGCGAGGCGACCGCCGGGGCAAGGACGAGGCTGGGCTCGCCGGACCCCTGCCGTGGACGGCGTGGGAGTCGGCCGGGAGCCGGTCGCGACTGTCCCGCGATCAACTCACCCCGGGCCGGCCCGGTGCTCGTGGATCGGCTTCCGCTGGCGGTGACCGGGACAACGGTACGTCGGCGGCGGCCCCGGCTCCCGGTGACAGCCACGCGGTGGACCCCGGCCCGCCGACCGACCCCGGCATCGTGTTGGCCGGTTCACCGTTGGGCGACGCGCTGTTCGACGAGTTCCGCAGTTCAGGCTCCTGGTCCGCCGAGTCGTGGGGCGGTGCGGTGCCGGCTGCCAAGTCGTCCTCGACCCGGGCTGCCACCGACGGGGTCCCGGCAGCGTCGAGCGGATCAGGATCATCGACCGCGGCCTGGCCTGCGGGGGTCTGGTCGAGCGAAGACCGGTCCATCCCGGCCACCGGTGGTGAGCGGATCGATCCGTCAGTCGCCGGGGATCCGGCCGGTCTGCCGGTCGGCGGCCGCCGTTCCGACCTACCCGTCGCCGACAGGGGGGCCGGGCAGGCCGGCACCCCCGGCCATCACGCCGGCCCGGCGTCCGGGGGGCCCGATGGGGCCGACCCGAGCGGTGCGGGCGGGATCAGCGGTCGCGGTGCGATGTCGGCTTCCACGACGTCAACCACCGAATCGGCCCAGGCCCGAGAGGCCACCGACTGGCTCGCCTCCGCGATCGCCGAGCTGGATCGCGTCTGGGGTAGCCCCGTGCCCTCCGTCCCCGAAGAACCGGCCAGGCCGGTCGAGCCGCCTGCCGTCGAGCCCGCCACGACGTCCACGACCGCGGCGGCCACGCCGGGTTCGGTCGTGACGCTCGACCTCGTCGCCGGGGACCGGCAGATCACCAGCGTGACGGCGATGACGGCCATGCGACGGGTCTTCCGGCGGCTGGGTGGCGACCTCCCTCCCGGTGCCCGGCTGCGGGACCAGGGACCCGCCACGGTCGCGGTGGTTCTGCCCGAGATGGATCGAGGCGCCGCCGCGTCGTGGGTGCACAGGATCATGGATGGGCTCGCGGACGGACTACCGGTCGGTACCGACGCCGTCGGGCTGCGGCTGCGGGCCACCGTCCACGACGTCGACGGCACGGCGGGGGCGCAGATCCTGCACGAACTCGGCCCGTCGACCGACGTGCACGTCCTCCGGTCGCCGGCGGGTCCCGCGGACGACCAGCTGTCGCCACAACCGGCAGGGCAGCCCCGAGCCGCCGGACCGGACGGCGTCACCGTCGCCGCGTCGTCCGGCGGTTCCCGCCATGCTGCCGAGGGCCGTCGGCCGTTCCGTCCCGGTGGGATCGAGGTGCGGCCGGGCAGCGGCGGGCGGCGTCACCGCCAGGCGCCTGCTGCCGAGCAACCCACTCCCGCGGCGGAACCGTCCGGTGCGGACATCGACTTGGCGTCGTCCGAGTTGGGGCTGGCCGACCTGCTCGCCGGTGCCCTGGCCGCCTACCGCGGCATCTGACGCCCGGCCGACCAACGTCATCAGGCGCGTCCGTTCACGGGTCTAGGGTGGGTGTTGCCCCCGCCACACCGTCGTAGTGGAGCAGCGACTGATGGGTCGGACCTGTGAGCAGAGCGGTTCTCCCGCTGCCGAGCCCGAGTTCGACCGGCTGCAGCGGGTGTACGCACAGCAGACCCCCGAGTCGGACCGCCCTGCCGGGGAGGAGCTGGCGACGCTGCCAGAGGTGGCACGGTCGCACCGCGCGCTGGCTGCCCGCCGTGTCGCGGGGAAGCCGCTGATCCAGGTGCTGCCGCAGGGAGCCGGCTCCGTCGTCGAGATCGTCACCGACGACATGCCCTACCTCGTCGAGTCGGTGCTGGCCGGCATCGGTCGCGTCGGGGGCGACGTCCGTCGGCTCGTGCACCCCATCGTCGTCGTGCGGCGCACCGTCACCGGGGAACTGCTGGAGGTACTCGCGGACGCTGATCCGGCCGACGCACCGGCCGGTGCGTTCGTCGAGTCGTGGATCCATCTCGACCTCGCACCGTTGGACGGCCGAGCCGCGGCGCTGGAGCAGGAACTGCGGCGGGTGCTGCAGGACGTGCGGGAGGTGGTCGAGGACGGCGAGCGCATGGCCCGGCGCGCCTGCGACGTGGCCGACGAACTGCTCGCCCCCACCCCCGCGGCCGCTGCCGCGGAGCGGGCAGACGTCGCGGAGCTGCTGCGCTGGCTCGCCGACGGCAACTTCACGTTCCTGGGCTACCGGCACTACACGCTGTCCGACGTGGACGGCGCCGGACCGGATCGCAACGGCGCGGTGGCCGGCGCCTGGGAGCTGCACCCCGAGCTGGCGTCGGGTCTCGGAGTGCTACGTCGCGACACCCTGGCCACCCGCACTTTCGCCCCGAAGGTCGAGGGCGCCGTCGCCCACGATCAGTTGATTTTCACCCGGGCCAGCGTGCCGAGCCGGGTGCTGCGCCCGGTCCGCCCGTACTACGTGGGCGTCCGGACCTTCGATGCCGAGGGACGCACGACCGGCGAGCACCGGTTCCTGGGCATGCTGACCGTCGCCGCGCTGCACGAGAACGTGCTCGACATCCCGCTGGTCGCCCGCCGGGTGCGCGCCGCGATCCACCGGGCCGGATTCCCGCTGGAGTCCTACTCGGGCCAGCGGATGCTCGAGGTCATCTCGGGGTTGCCCCGCGAGGAACTGTTCAGCGCGAGCGAGCAGACCCTGCACGACACCGCGGTCGGCGTGCTCGCGCTGGCCGGCCGCCGCGCGGTGCGGGTCTTCCTGCACCCGGACCCGTACCGGCGATTCATGTCCTGCCTGGTCTATCTGCCCCGGGACCGCTACACGACATCGACACGGCTCGCTATGGCCGACGTCCTGCGCGACCGGCTCGGCGGCCGGGAGGTCGGCTACACCGCACGGGTCACCGAGGCCAGCCTCGCGCTCGTGCACTTCACCGTGTACCTCGACCCCGCTGCGCGTGAGGCCGGCGTGCCCTCGGTGGACGTCGCCGCGCTGCAGGACGAGCTGACCGAGGCGATCCGGACCTGGGACGACCGGCTCGCGGACGAGTTCGGGGGCGAGGCCGGCCCTGCGCTGCTGGACGGCATCCCCGAGTCGTACAAGGCGGTCGTCACCCCGGCTCAGGCGGTCGAGGACCTGAGGCGGCTGCTGGCGCTGGAGCCCGGCGCTTTCGACGTCCGGCTGTACTCGGTGCCCGGCGCCGGTGGCGAACACGATGCCGAGCGCCGTTTCACCCTGTACCTGGCCGACGCCCCGGTCACGCTCACCGCGATCCTGCCGGTGCTGCAGAGCCTCGGGGTCGAGGTGCTCGACGAGCGACCCTCGGAGTTCGTCCGGCCGGACGGGCGCCGCTGCTGGCTCTACGACTTCGGGCTGCGGATCGACGAGGCCACCCTCTCGGCCTTGCCCGGCCGCGGCGCGGACGACGTGGCGAGGGGGTTCTGCTCGGCGTTCGCCGCGGCCTGGCGGGGCGAGACCGAGACCGACCGGTACAGCGCGCTGGTGCTGCGCGCCGGTCTGGGCTGGCGCGAGGCGGCCGTCCTGCGCGCCTACGGCCATTACGCGCGACAGCTCGGCAGCCCGTTCGGACCGCAGTACATGGCCGACGTCCTGCTCGCGCAGCCCGATATCGCCCGCGGTCTGATCAACCTGTTCCGGGCCCGGTTCGATCCCTCGGTGAGTGATGCCGAGCGGGGGGTGCGGGTGGTGGAGGTGTTGGCGGTGGTGAGCGGGTTGATCGATGAGGTGGCCGGTCTGGATGCGGATCGGATCCTGCGGGGTTATCTGGGGTTGGTCACCGCGACGGTGCGTACCAACTGGTTCCGGGGTCGGGGGTTTTTCTCGTTCAAGTTCGATCCGGGGGTGGTGGCGGAGATGCCGGTGCCGCGGCCGTGGTCGGAGGTTTTTGT
>NZ_JAAXKZ010000183.1 GCF_012911875.1 Pseudonocardia bannensis
CCCGGACCACCAACCAGCCGGTCCGCAGCATCAAGGCCCACCGACCCCGCACGACCCATGTTTCCTAGGCCGAGTGTCAACCATGTCCTGAGACAGGACTGTCAAACAGCTACTGAGACTGGGCAAACGCTGCGGCCGTTTTGAAGAACTGACAGGGATGGTTGACACCTGGGTCTCTTGATCATTAGGAGACTCGTCTGTGAGTGATCCCCTCCAGGACCGCCAGGTGCGTCGTCGCCTGGCGGTCCTGCGCCACGCCGAGGAAGTGACCGGCAACGTCGCGATGACCTGCCGCTACTACGGCATCAGCCGCCAGTGCTACTACACCTGGCTACGCCGGTTCGACGCCGAAGGACCCGAAGGACTGCGCGACCGCTCGCATCGGCCCCACCACAGCCCCAACGCCACCGAGGCCGAGGTCGTGGAGAAGATCGTGCACCTGCGCCGGCACTACCACTTCGGCCCGGCGAAGATCGTCATGTACTTGGCCCGCTACCACGACGTGACGATCAGCGTGTCCGGCGTGTGGCGCATCCTCAAACGCCTGGGCCTCAACCGGCTACCGGCCTCGCAGCGCTACCAACGCCACGACCGGCGCTGGAAGCGCTACGAGAAGGCCCAGCCCGGCCACCGCGTCCAGATCGACGTCACGTTCATCGAAGCCCTCCCGGCGCCGACCCCGAAGACCACGAAGGCAGGCTCCGCACCCCCGTCGAGCCCGGAGCACATCGTGGAGACCACCGGGCTCACCGCCCGCCGCCGTCGCCGCTACTACCAGTTCACCGCGATCGACGACTGCACCCGACTGCGGGTGCTCAAGGTCTACCCCCGCGCGGACCAGAAGACCGCCGTCGCCTTCCTCGACCACGTCCTGTCCCGGCTGCCGTTCAAGGTCGACGTCATCCAGACCGACAACGGCGCGGAGTTCCAGTCCGCGTTCCACTGGCACGCCCTCGACCAGGGCCTACAGAACGTCTACATCAAACCCCGCACGCCACGCCTGAATGGAAAGGTGGAGCGTTCGCACCGCATCGACGCCGAGGAGTTCTACCGGCTCCTCGACGGTGTCGTCATTGACGACAGCAAGTCCTTCGACGACAAGCTGCGCGAGTGGGAGGACTACTACAACTACCACCGCCCGCACGGCGGGCTCGGCGGCCAAACCCCCTATGAGAGGCTCCACCAGAAGACCACCAAGCCCGCCCAGGCGTAACCAGCCTCCGTCAGTCGCACATCGACCCGCGGCCGGGTCATCCCCTGCCCCTGCGGCACCCACCACCGCGAGCACGACCCCAACATCGGCACCCCGCTCGACCTCGACACCTACGACTACACCGGCGCCGTACTGTGGCAGGCGCACGCCGGGAAGCTCTGGCACCGCTTCACCATCGCCCTGCGCCGCGCCCTCGCCGCCGGACTCGGGCTCACCGCCCGCGAGTTCAGCACCCGCGCCCGGCTCTCC
Source organism: Pseudonocardia bannensis (assembly GCF_012911875.1). Taxonomy (GTDB): domain Bacteria; phylum Actinomycetota; class Actinomycetes; order Mycobacteriales; family Pseudonocardiaceae; genus Pseudonocardia; species Pseudonocardia bannensis. The sequence goes on from NZ_JAAXKZ010000183.1 coordinate 1,463, forward strand.
TACGCCAAGGTCGCCGACTACCAACGCCGCGGGCTCGTCCACTTCCACGCCGCCATCCGCCTCGACGGACCCGACGGACCCACCGACCCGCCACCGTCAGGAGCGACCCACAACCTGCTGACCGACGCCGTCCACCAGGCCGCCCGCGCGGTCGTGCTCGAGGTCGCCCGACCCGACGGCACTCCGCTCGCCCTGGCCTGGGGCGCCCAGGTCGACGTCCGCCGGATCAGCGCAACCGCCGCCGACGAGGTCACCGACGACACCGGCGAGATCACCGACGCCCGACTCGCGGGCTACATCGCCAAATACGCCACCAAGGGCACCGGCAATACCGACCAACACCCCGACCGGCCCATTCGATCCCTGGCCCACCTCGACCACCTCCGTCTGCACTCCCACCACCGCCGGATCATCGAAACCGCCTGGCACCTCGCCGACCACGAGCAATACGACGGCCTCAACCTGCGGAAATGGGCGCACATGCTCGGCTTCCGCGGCCACTTCCTCACCAAGTCCCGCCGCTACTCGACCACCTTCCGGGCGATCCACGGCGATCAACGCACCTGGCGGCTGGCCCAAACCCTCGACGAGCTCGGCCACGACCCCACCGACGAGCCCGTGATCGTCGTCAACGACTGGCACCTCGTCGGCATCGGCCACCACACCGACACCGACCGCGAACTCGCCCTCGCCGTAGCCGAACGACGCCGCGACCATCGCCGAACGACCGCCGGGAGCACACCGTGAACACCAAGGAGCTGTACCGGGTGCCGGACGTCATGGCACTGCTCTCCCTCGGCCGCAGCACCCTCTACGAAGAGCTGCGGAGCCGTCGACTCCGGTCGGTCCGTGTCGGCCGGGTCCGTCTGATCCCGGCAGCCGCCATCGCCGAGTACATCGCCCTGCTGGAGCGTGAGGCCGACGGCATCGGGATCGCCTCGTGACGACCAGGCGCAGCCGCGGGGAAGGTGGCCTTCACTGGGACGAGCAGCGCCAACGGTGGATCGCGACCGCCTCACTCGGCTTCGACGGCCGCGGGAAGCGGACCACCAAGAAGGCCAGCGGCACCACCAAGACGCCGCAAAGCAGAAGCTCCGCGAGATCCTGCGCGACCACGAGGACGGCCTCACCTCACAGGCGCCGCGGTACACGGTGACGGAAGCCGTGACGTACTGGCTCGACTATGGGCTCTCGGGTCGCTCCCCCAACACCGTCAGCAACTACAGGACGACCGCAGATGTCCACATCGTCCCGGCTCTGGGTCGCCGCAAGCTCGCGGATCTCTCCGCAGAGGACGTCGATCGCTGGCTTCGCGCCGAGTCGTCGCTGGTCAGCACTCGCACGCTGCGCCTGATGCATTCGATTCTGAACCGCGCTGTCAACTACGCGATCGCCCGCGACAAGGTCCGACGGAACGTCGTCAGCCTGTGTGAGATCCCCACCGGCAAGGGTGGCCTGCCTCCAAGTCGCTCACGTTCGAGCAGGCCGAGAAGCTGCTCACCGCAGCTGAGGGAACGCCACTGCGCGCCTACATCGTGCTATCTCTGCTCGTCGGTGCTCGGACGGAGGAACTTCGTGCACTCACCTGGGCCGACGTCGACCTCGACGGCCGTCCCGACGCCACACCTCCGGTTCCCCCGTCGATCTCGGTGGTGCGTTCCGTACGACTCGACGGCGACACCAAGACACGACGGTCCCGGCGTCGCCTCGCGATGCCGCTCCGCTGCGTCGATGCGCTGCGACGCCACCAGGTCGGCCGGACCATCGATCCCGACGGGCTCGTGTTCGCCACAGCGGCGGGGACCAGGATGGACGCGCACAACGTCCGGCGTTCGTTCCGGCGCGTCGTCCAATCGGCAGGGCTCGATCCGACGGCATGGACGCCGCGCGAGCTGCGGCACAGCTTCGTCTCGCTGCTCTCGGAGTCCGGCGTGCCGCTGGAACAGATCTCCCGGCTCGTCGGGCACAGCGGGACGGCGGTCACGGAGGCCGTCTATCGGAAGCAGCTCAAGCCCGTGCTCGACGAGGGTGCGACCGCGATGGACGACCTGTTCCCGCTGCCGGTAGTCACTCAGTTAGTCACTCGGGCGAAGATGACCCCGGAGATGAGAAAAGCCCGGAACACTGTCCGGGCTGATCAGGAAGGGTGGAGCTGAGGGGATTCGAACCCCTGACCCCTTGACTGCCAGTCAAGTGCGCTACCAGCTGCGCCACAGCCCCTTGCCGATGTGGAGAACCGTACACGGTCCCCATAGGCCCCTTGCAACCGGGTCGAGTCAGTTGGTCATCTCGCTACGGTCGGCCCGTGCAGCCTGCAGATATCGCCCAGATCGTGTCCGTCGGCGACCCTCGCGTCTCCCCCGACGGGCGACTGGTGGCCTTCGTCGTCAACCGCGTCGATCTCGACCGCAACCGCTACCGCAGCGCGATCTGGCTGGCCGAGGCCGACGGCTCGGCACCGCCCTATCAGCTCACCGCGGGCGAGCACGGCGACTCCCAGCCGGCGTGGTCGCCCGACGGCCGGCGGCTCGCATTCACCAGCCGTCGTTCCGACCAGCCCGGCCGCGCCACGCTGCACGTCGCCCCGGTCGGTGTCCCCGGGGAGATCCTGACCCTCTGCGAGCGCCCCGAGGCCATCGAGGAGCCGGCGTGGTCCCCCGACGGCCGGAGCATCGCGTTCGCCTCCCGCGAGCGCACCAGCCGCTACGACGCGGAGGACGAGCGCGCCCGCCCGCCGCGACGCATCGACCGGCTCCTCTCCCGGCTCGACGGCGAGGGCTGGATCATCGACCGTCCACGCAGCGTGTTCGTGATCCCGGCCGATGGTTCCGCGACGCCACGGATCGTCGCCGGTGGCCCGTACGAGCACGGCGGCCCGGCCTGGTCGCCCGACGGCACCCGGCTGGCCGTCACCGCGGCGCGGCACAAGGACTGGGACCTGCAGCCGGTCGACGACGTCTTCCTCGTCGACCCCCGGGGCGACACCGACGGGCCCGCGGAGCCGCTCCCGCTCGCCCGGCAGCGCCTGTCCCACCGGTCGCCCGCATTCGCCCCCGACGGCGGCCGGATCGCCACCCTGGCCGAGGACAGCCGCGTCGTCCCGTCGCACGCTCAGGTCGTCGTGCTCGACGCGGTCACCGGCGAGCAGCGCGTACTCACCGCCGCGCTCGACCGGCAGTGCGCTCCGATGCCCGGCGCCCGGGCGCCGATCTGGGACGGCGAGGCGGTGCTGTTCTCCGTCGAGGACCGCGGCCACGTACACCTCTACCGCGTCGCGGCCGACGGCTCGGGCGAGCCGGAGCGGCTGGTCGGCGGCACCCGCGCGGTGACCGGGTTCGACCTGGCCGGCGGCACGCTCGCCTTCGTCGCGACCACCCCGACGGAGCTGCCGGAACTGTTCGTCCGCGACGGCGACGGCACCGAACGGCGGCTGACCGACCTCGGGGCCGGCTTCCACAACGCGCACCCGGCACTGCCGGCGGAGCACTTCACCGTTCCGTCCCCCGGCGGCGACGGGGAGGTCGACGCGTGGCTGATCCGGCCCGCGGGGATCGCCGACGGCGACCGCTGCCCGGTACTGCTGTCCATCCACGGCGGACCGATGGCGCAGTACGCGTGCTCCTGGTTCGACGAGTTCCAGCTCTGGGCCTCGGCGGGCTACGCCGTCGTCTACTGCAACCCGCACGGCTCCAGCGGGTTCACCGAGGCCTGGGTGCGCTCGATCCGGCCGCCCGAGGCCCCCGAGGCGCCCGGCACCGGATGGGGCGGCATCGACGCCGACGACGTGCTGGCCGTGCTCGACGCGGCGCTCGCCCGCGACGCGCGGCTCGACCCCGACCGGGTCGGGGTGCTCGGCGGTTCCTACGGCGGCTACCTGACCACATGGCTCATCGGGCACAGCGACCGGTTCGCCGCGGCGTGCAGCGAGCGTGCGGTGAACAACCTGGAGTCCGAGGAGTGGAGCTCGGACGCCGCGGGGTTCTTCCGGCACGAGTTCGGTGTCTCGCACCTCGACGCACCCGACGCCTACCGGCGGATGTCGCCGATCAGCTACGTGCGCGACATCGACACCCCGGTGCTCATCCTGCACTCCGAGGACGACCTGCGCTGTCACGTCGAGCAGGCCGACCAGCTGTTCGTGGCGCTGCGGCTGCTCGGCAAGCCGGTGGAGTACTGGCGGTTCCCCGAGGAGGGCCACAACCTGTCGCGGACGGGCTCGCCGAAGCACCGGGTGCAGCGCGCCGAGATCATCCTGGACTGGTTCGGCCGCCACCTGGGCGGCCGCCGGCCCGAGAAGGTCTCCGCCTTGCCCGGGTGAGGCAGCCGGGTGCCCGGGCCGGGCCCGGGCACCCGGGGGCGGTCAGGCCTGGCCGGTGGCGTTCTTCAGCCAGTCGCGGTCGTTGAGGTTGATCTTCTGTCCGCCGACCGCGACGGTCGGGGTCCCGAACTGGCCGTTGGTCGTCAGGCTCGGGGTGCGCGCGGCGGCCTCCGTGGCCGCCGCGATGGCGGCGGCGTTGCCGTTCGTCGTCACGCACTGCTCGAAACCGGGCGCGGCCCCGAGGGCGTTGCCCTTCGCGACGAGCTCCGCCGCGGTGAACCCGGCGCCGCCCTCGCTCGGCTGCTCGTCGAAGAGCTGCTTGTGGAACGCCGGGAAGATGCCGGCGTTCGCCGCGCACAGCCCGGCGTTCGCGGACAGCGTCGAGTACCCGGGCGGGGACGTCCGCTGGTCCAGGATCGCCGTCGCGTGGTAGTTGACCTTGATCTTGCCCTCGTTGAGCGCGGCGGTGATCTCGTCGCCGTAGGCGTTCTCGAACCGCTCGCACTGCGGGCAGAGGTAGTCCTCGTAGACGTCGACCGTGACCGGCGCACCGGCCTGGCCGGCCGTCACGACCGTGCCGCTCACCGCGACCGGGTAGTTCGCGGCCACCGGAGCGGTGCCGGAACCCCTGGTCATCGCCACCACCAGCCCGACCACCACGGCGATCGCGACGACGACACCCACCACGATCAGCGCACTGCGATTGCCGCCCGTCCCGGACTTCCTGGGCGTGATGCCGGCCGCCGCCAGCCGCTGGTTCGCAGCCTGCTGGCGCCGCTGCTTCTCGCTGCGCGAGGCTCCACCCACGTCAGTTCCTTCCTTCCCCCGACCGGACCACCGGGCGGGATTCGAGCCGGTCGTCCAGCGCGAACAGCGTGCGCGGCCGGACCAGCAGCCACGCCGCGAGCAGCAGGAAACCCGTGTCCCGCAGCAGCTCGAGGCCGTACTCGGTCTCCTCGGGCGCGACCTGGCCGCCGCCGCCGAAACAACCGCAGTCGATCGCCAGGCCCCGGGCCCAGGCCTGGACGACGCCGGCCATGAAGACCAGCAGGACGGCGGCCGACAGTCCGGCCACCAGCCGCGTCCCCACCCCCACCAGCAGCAACAGGCCCAGCGCGATCTCCAGCCAGGGCAGCACGTCGGCCACCACGGCGACCCCGGACGTCGGGAGCACGTCGTACGCACGGACGGCGATGTAGGTCTGGTCCGGGTCGGCGGCCTTCAGCACGCCGGAGACCAGCCAGATACCCGCCAGGCCGAACCGGGCCAGCGTGCCGATGACATCGAGCGCGCGCGCCGATCCTTGCCTCACGTGCCCACCCTAACGACGGTCCCGATCACGTCCGGGTGAAGGTGCGCCTGGGAGCCCTCCCGGGCCGACTCCTGTTCCAGCACCGCGTCGAGGTCCGGCAGCCCGCTCATCGACGGCCGGGCGCCCGACGCCCTCCATCGCCTCCCGGTGGTCGGCGAAACGACCACAGCGGCTCCGCGCCGGCCTCGGAGCTCCCGCTCACGGGTGCGGCGAGAAGAGCAGGCATGCCTCCCACGACCTGAGGCGAGCCTCGCTTCAGTCCATCATGGACGGTGTCGCCGGGGTAATCTGGCGGACATGAGCGAGCGCACGGGGGCGGGGGCGGTCGGCCCTGAGGAGCTGGCCGCACACGACAGCGACCACGCACATTCCGACATCTCGGGCGGATGGCTGCGGGCCGCCGTCTTCGGCGCGATGGACGGGCTCGTCACCAACATCGCGCTGATCGCCGGTGTGGGCGGCGGCGGCGCCGACCGGCAGGTGATCATCCTGACCGGCATGGCGGGCCTCGTCGCCGGCGCGTTCTCGATGGCCCTGGGCGAGTTCGCCTCGGTGGACACCCAGAACGACGCGGTGCAGGCCGAGGTGGAGGCCGAGCGCCGGGAGCTCGAACGCCACCCGCACGCCGAGGAGGCCGAGCTCGTCGGCATGTACCGGGAGATGGGGCTCTCGCAGGCCACCTCGGAGGCGGTCGCCCGCGAGATCCACGCCGATCCCGAGCTGGCCGTCAAGGTGCACATCAGCCAGGAGCTCGGCGTCGACCCGGACGAGCAGCCGTCCCCGTGGACCGCGGCCGTCTCCTCGTTCCTGTGCTTCTCGGTCGGCGGCCTGATCCCGCTCATCCCGTTCCTGCTCGGCTCCTCGTCGCTGGCCCTCGGCCTCATCGTCGGCGCGATCGGCCTGTTCGTCGTGGGGGCGCTGACCTCCCGGTTCACCACCCGCCCCTGGTGGGTGGGGGGTCTGCGGCAGCTGATGTTCGGCGCGATCGCGGCCGGGGCGACCTACCTGGTCGGCTCACTGATCGGGGTGAGCACGACGTAGCCCGCGCGGCTCGACGTCACCGCTGTCGAGCGACGTGATCGACGTCCCCCGCCCCGCCGCGCCGGATCGGATCCGGCGCGG
>NZ_JAAXKZ010000184.1 GCF_012911875.1 Pseudonocardia bannensis
GGAGAACAGCACCGCGTCGTGCGGGTCGGGAGGGGTGGGACGGACGTGCAGGGTGGCCAGATGGGCGCTGTTCTCCAGGTCGGGGATCCGGTCGGTGCTCGATCCGCTGCCGAGCCCGGCGAGCACCACCCGCAGGTGGTGCAGCGCGGCGCCGCAGCTGATCACGAGGTCGCGGCGGTCGGGGTCGGTGCAGATGAGATGCCGGTTCCAGTCGGCATGCAACTCGACGGCGTGGCCCCCCAGGCGCCAGCGCCACGGCTGCGTGTTGTGTACCGACGGCGCGTGCAGGGCCATCTCCACGGCCCCGCGCAGTATCTCGGCGATCTTCTGGCCGAGCGGCGGTGATTCGGCCGTACCAGCCACGTCCGAGACCCTGGACCGGCTGCTGCAGCGGTGGAAGAGGCGAAGGGCCCGACATGGTCACCCGTCCGCCGGCGGCCGACGGGGCAGAGCCCCCGGCGCCGGGCCCCTGAACGCCCTTTTCCGGGGGGCGAGCCGGCCGTCCCGGGGGAGCCCGGCGGGTGCGTGCCGCCGGCGCCGCGTCGGAGCCGGGCGGGTATCGGGCCCGGAACCCGACGATCTACCGTCGCGGGCATGCGGAAGGTGTTCGTCATCGGGATCGGCGCGGGGGATCCCGACCACATCACGGTCCAGGCGGTCAAGGCCATGAACCGGGTGGACGTGTTCTTCGTGATCGACAAGGGCAGCACGAAGGACGACCTGACCGGGTTGCGCAGCGAGTTGCTCTCCCGGCACGTCGAGCACGGCCGCTACCGCGTCGTCGAGGCGGCCGACCCCGAGCGCGACCGCACGGCGCAGGCGTACCGCGAGGCGGTCGTCGACTGGCAGGACCGTCGCGCCGAGATCTACGAGAAGATGATCACCGATGAGCTCGGTGCCGATCAGGTCGGCGCGTTCCTCGTCTGGGGCGATCCGTCCCTCTACGACGGCACGTTGCGGCTGCTCGACCGGATCGCGGCACGCGGTGCGGTGGAGTTCGAGGTGGAGAGCATCCCGGGGATCAGCAGCGTCCAGGCACTCGCCGCGGCGCACCGGCTGATCCTGAACCGGATCGGCCGTCCGGTGCTGATCACGACCGGGCGCCGGATCGCCGCCGGTCTGCCCGACGACGTCGACGACGTCGTGGTGATGCTCGACGGCGGGACCGCGTTCGCCGACCTGCCCGACACCGACGTCGACATCTACTGGGGGGCCTACGTCGGCACCCCGGACGAGGTTCTGGTCCAGGGCAACCTGCAGGAGGTCAAGGGCGAGATCGCGCGGGTCCGCGCCGAGCAGCGGGAGCGCAAGGGCTGGATCATGGACACCTACCTGCTGCGGCGCAGGCCGCAGGAGCGCTGAGGCTCCGCGAACTCCCGGGAACCCGCCGGGCCCCGGCTGCGACCACTGGAGTGTGGGTCCGAGGACGCGCCGATGAGCGCGAACCGCGCCGCCGGGCGGCGCAAGCAGAAGGCGGCACTGGGCGGTCGGCGCGGGCCGTCGAGCTGGGCGATCGTCGCCGTCGTGGTGGTCGTGCTGTTCGCCGGGGCCGTGGGCTTCGGGGTGTACCGGGCCGGGCAGGGCGGCGAGGACGTCCTGATCCCCGCCGGGGCCACCGCGACCGGGGTGCCGATCGGCCAACCCGCGGCCCGGGCGACCATCGATCTCTACGTCGACTTCCAGTGCCCGGCCTGCAAGACCTACGAGGAGCAGGTGGGTCCGGTGATCGACGAGCTGGTGGCGGCGGGTTCGGCCAAGGTGATCTACCACCCGGTGGCGTTCCTCGACCGGTTCTCCACGACGCAGTACTCCACCCGCTCGTCCGCCGCCTCGGGCTGCGCCCAGGATGCCGGGGTGTTCACCGCCTACACGAAGCTGCTCTTCGCCAACCAGCCCCCGGAGAACACCCCCGGGCTCCCGGACGAGCAGCTCATCGCGTTGGGCCGGCAGGCGGGGGCCGGTGAGGGCTTCGCCACCTGTGTCACCGATCAGCGCTACGTCCCCTGGACCGGGAGCGTCACCGAGGACGCGTCTCGCTCCGGGGTGACCGCGACCCCGACGGTCAAGGTCAACGGCCAGGAGATCGAGCGGACCGTCCAGGCCCTGCGCCAGGCCGTGCAGGCGGCCTGAGTTCCCGATCGCCCGCGATCGGGTACAGGGGTGGCGCCACGGCTGGTGGAACGTCGGCGACGAAGCCGACATCCGGCGGCCGGGCTTGGGAGGCTGGGTCCCGGCGGGCGCCACCGGGCGCCACGGAAAGGTGTTGTGGTGGGCGGGACGGACGAGGGGCGCGGGACCGCGCAACGGGTCGACGAGCTGGTCGAGCACCGGGCCGGCCCTGCGGACGCCGGCCCGACCGGTACGCCGGTGCCCGGGCGGTCGGAGCCGGTGCCCGACCGGGGATCGGCGATCGCGGCCGGGCTGGCCTGGCTGGCCACCTGGAGCCTGCGGCTGATCCTGGTCGCGGCGGGCGCGGTGCTGATCGGGATGATCATCGGCCGGCTCTGGGTGATCCTGTGGCCCGTGCTGCTGGGTGTCATCCTGGCGACCCTGTTGCGTCCGCCGGTGGCCTGGTTGAGCAGGCACAGGGTCCCGCCCACCCTCGCCGCTCTGCTCGTGCTCCTCGGTGCGCTGGGCGCCATCGCGCTGCTCGTCGTCCTGCTGGCGCCGTCGGTGTCCGGGCAGGTCGACGAGATCGTGCTGGGGGCGTCGGAGGGCCTCCAGCAGATCCAGAACTGGCTGGCCGGGCCGCCGTTCAACCTGGGCCAGGGCCGGCTCGGGGAGCTGCTGGCCGCGGCCACGGAGCGGTTGCAGTCGAGCGCGACGGCCATCGCCTCGGGCGTTCTGACCGGGGTGGGCGCCATCGCGTCCGGGGTGCTCAACCTGGTGCTGGCCGTGATCCTCGCGTTCTTCTTCGTCAAGGACGGCCCACGGTTCCTGCCCTGGTTGACCCGGGCCGTCGGGTCGCGCGTCGGCGCGCACCTGCAGGCCGTGCTGTGGCGGTCCTGGCGCGGCCTGGGCAGCTTCGTCCGCACGCAGGCCCTGGTCAGCCTCGTCGACGCGGTGTTCATCGGTTTCGGCCTGATGATCGTCGGGGTGCCGCTCGCGCTCCCGCTCGCCGTCCTGACGTTCTTCGGCGGGTTCATCCCGATCATCGGGGCGTTGGTGGCGGGGGCTCTCGCGGTGCTCGTCGCGCTGGTCACCCAGGGCTTCACCACCGCACTCATCGTGCTGGGGATCATCATCGCGGTGCAGCAGATCGAGGGGAACGTGCTGCAGCCGGTACTGCAGTCGCGCAGTCTCGGGCTGCACCCGGCGATCGTGCTGCTCGCCGTCACCGCGGGGGGCAGCCTGTACGGGATCGCGGGCGCGTTCCTCGCCGTTCCGGTGGCCGCGGTCGCCGCGGAGGTGTTCCGCTACCTCGGTGAGCAGATCGACCGGCGCGTGGGCACCGTGAGCCCGCCTCCGGACCCCGCCGCCGAGCTCGTCGGACCCGTGGGCGGGGAGTCGGCGGCCAGGTGACCGGTCGGCCACTCCTCTCCATCCGGGGTGGCCGACCCGGGGAGCGTCCGACCCGTACGTTGACACTCCCGCCCTTCCATGTCGTACTGGTGCGCCGTACCACCATTCGAGTGTGTTCTAGAACACTCGCGTGCCTACGCTCGGTCGCTGGTAACTCACTCGAGGGAGGGCTGATGGCTGCTGACGACGCACCGCCGAAGAACCCGATGGCCCGGATCGCGCTCGCGAGCATGACGGGCACGGTGATCGAGTTCTACGACTTCTTCATCTACGGCACGGCCGCGGCCCTCGTCTTCAACAAGGTGTTCTTCCCCGAGCTCGGTGCCGCGGCCGGCACCGCGCTGGCGTTCGCGACGTTCGGTGTCGCGTTCGTCGCGCGGCCCTTCGGCTCGATCCTCTTCGGGCACTTCGGTGACCGCATCGGCCGCAAGAAGACCCTCGTGTCGACGCTGTTGCTGATGGGGTTGTCGACGCTGGCCATCGGCCTGTTGCCCACCACGGCGGCGATCGGTGTGCTCGCCCCCGTTCTGCTCGTGGTGCTGCGGATCGCCCAGGGCCTCGCGGTCGGCGGCGAGTGGGCCGGCGCCACCCTGCTCACCGCGGAGAACGCGCCGCCGGAGAAACGCGGCCTGTATGCGCTGTTCCCGCAGCTCGGCCCGTCGATCGCGTTCGCACTCGCGAGTGCCACGTTCCTGACCACCGCGCTGACCATGAGCGAAGCGGCGTTCCTCGTGTGGGGATGGCGGATCCCGTTCCTGGCCAGCCTGATACTCGTCGGCATCGGGCTCTACGTGCGGCTGTCGATCGAGGAGACACCGGTGTTCCGCAACTCCACGGAGCGAGCCAAGGTGCCGGTGGCGGAGGTGCTGGTCCGCCAGCCCCGCGAGGTGCTGCTCGGCGCCGGGGCGGTGACGACGGTGTTCGCGTTCTTCTACATCGGCGTCACGTACCTGACGAGCTACGGCACCCAGCAGCTCGGGCTGCCCCGGACGACGGTACTGGCGATGGGGATCGTCGGCGGCCTGGTGTTCGCCGCGACGACGATCCTGGGCGCGATCTGGTCGGACCGGGTCGGGCGCCGGCGGATGGTGCTGATCGGCAACGCGCTGGCGGTCGTCGTCGGGCTGACCATGTTCCCGATCATCGACCTGGGAACTCCGCTGTCCTTCGGGCTCGGGCTCTCGCTGGCGCTCGGCGTGGTGGGGATCGCCTACGGCCCGATCGGGGCACAGTTGCCGGAGATGTTCTCCACCCGCTACCGCTACACCGGCGCCGGGATGGCATACAACCTGGCCGGTGTGCTGGGTGGCGCGGTCACGCCGCTGCTGGCCACGCAACTCGTGCCGGCGCTCGGCAGCTTCGCGATCGGGCTCTACCTGGCCGTCGTCGCGTTGATCAGCCTGGGGTGCATCCTCGCGCTGCGCGAGACCCGGGACGTGGCGATGGGCGCCGCTGCACCGGCTCCGGCGACGGGCTGAGCAGCGGTGCCCGGCGCCGGTGCCGACCCGACCGGCGCGGTCAGCGCGCGCCGGCGATCTGCAGCGCGAAACCGCTGTACTGGTCGGCCACCTGCTCGGCGGTGAACGGGCCGTCCTCCCGGAACCAGCGCGCGATGCTCACACACATCTCCCGGATCGCGAAGGACGCGAGCGCGGGGGAGTCGACGTTCAGCGTCCCGGCGGCCACGCCCTCGGTGATGATCCCGCGTAGTGCGTGCTCGTGGCGGCGGCGCAGTTCCTGCTGCTCGGAGCGGGCGGGCTCGTCGAGGCTGGTGGTGTCGCGGTTGACGATCAGGGCCTCGCGCCGGTGCGTCGCGTGCCGGAGCGCGTAGACCCGGGTGGCGCGGCGCAACCGCTCGACCGGATCCGCCACGCCCTCGACGGCCAGCCGGAAGTCCTCGAGGACGCCCTCGGTGGTGTCGGAGACGATGCGCTGCAGCAGTTCCTGCTTGGAGCGCATGTGGTTGTAGAGGCTGGGGGTGCGGATGCCGAGCGCCTCCGCGACCTGGCTCAGGGCGGTGCCGTGGTACCCGCGCTGCGCGAACAAGGTCATCGCCGCGTCGAGGACGGCGGTGCTGTTGACCGTCGTCCGGGTGTCGGAGGAAGCCGTGCCCAGATCCGCCGGTGCCACTCGTGCCTCCCGCCGTAATGTGCTAACAAACGGTACTTAGCATACCGTCTTCCGGGAGGCGCGATGTTGCGTACGGAGCTCATCCGCACGGTGCCCGAACTGCTGGCCCGCCACGCCGCCGAGCGGCCGGACCGGGTCGCGTTCCGCGACGACCGGCGCGCGGTGACCTACGCCGACCTCGCGGACCGCACGGCCCGGCTGGCCGGGTACCTGCAGGTCCTGGGCCTGCAACAGGGAGAGCGGGCGCTGCTCTACCTGGACAACGCCGTCGAGACGGCCGAGGCCTACCTGGCGGTCCCGCGCGCCGGGGCGATCGCCGTGTGCGCGAACCCCGGGGCCGCGGTGCCCGAGGTCGCTCACATCCTCGACGACAGCGGCGCCCGCATCGTGATCACCGACGCCGCGCATCTCGACGTCGTGCGCCGGCTCGTGGCCGGGCGCGACGGGTTCCTGGCGGTCGTGGTCACCGGGGACGCCCCTGGCCTCGCCGCCCCTGAGGTGTCCTACGACGCGTTGGTCGCCGGGGCGGCCGTGGCGCCGCGGGACTGTCTCGGGCTCGACGACGTGGCCTGGATGCTCTACACGTCCGGCACCACCGGGCGTCCGAAGGGCGTGTACCTGACCCAGCGCGGCTGCTTCTGGGTGGTGGCGTCGTGGACCCCGGTCGTGGGGATGGGTCCGGACGACGTGGTGCTCTCGCCGCTCCCGTTGTTCCACTCCTACGCGCTCGTGGTGTGCGTGCTCGGGATCCTCGCGCTGGGGGCGAGCGAGCGGATCCTGACCCGGTTCTCCGTCGATGAGGTGCGCGAGCACCTGCGCACGGACGAGTACACGGTCTTCCCCGGGGTGCCGACGATGTTCCACTACCTGCTGGACCGAGCGGGCGCGGCGGGTCTCGGGGCGCCCCGGCTGCGGGTGTGCGTCTCCGCGGGGGCGATCCTGCCGGCGGCGTTGAACAGCGACTTCGAGCGCGCCTTCGGGGTGCCCCTGCTCGACGGTTACGGCATCACCGAGACCTCGACGTTCGTGACGATGAACGGCCCGGAAGGCACCCGTGTGATGGGCTCGTGCGGGCTGCCGCTGCCGGGGCTGAGCGTGCGGCTGGTCGACCCGGCGACGGGACGCGACGTGCTCCCCGGCGAGGAGGGCGAGCTCTGGGTGCAGGGCGCCGGGGTCACGCCCGGCTATCACAACCTGCCGGAGGCGACGGCCGCGGTGCTGGTCGACGGCTGGTACCGCACGGGGGACCTGGCGCGCCGCGACGAGCACGGCTACCTGCGGATCAGCGGCCGGACCAAGGAACTGATCATCCGCGGCGGGGAGAACATCTACCCCGCGGAGGTCGAGGACGCCCTGCTGGCGTGCGAGTCGGTGGCCGACGCCGCGGTGGTCGGTGCGCCGCACGACAGCCTGGGTGAGGTCCCGGTCGCCTTCGTCGTGGCCCGCGAAGGTGGGCTGGACCGGGAGAAGGTGCTCGAGGTCTGCGGGGAGCGGCTGTCGTCGTTCAAGGTGCCGGACGAGCTCATCGAGGTCGACAGCATCCCGCGCACCGGCTCGGGCAAGATCCTGCGCTTCCAGCTGCAGCAACGGCTGGGGTGAGGGGCCGGGCATTGCCCGGCCCTCGCTGCCGTCATAGGGTCACCCAATAACGATCGTTAGTAAGTGAGGGATTCATGCGGATCGGGGACATCGAGATCCTCCCGGTGCTCGACGGGACGGGCCGGGAGCCCGCGGCCGAGGTGCTGACCCGGCCCGGCGTCGACGACCCGTGGTCGTGCCATCCGGTGGGCATCGACGCCAGCGGCGTCGACCACGACGGCATCCTGCACCTGCCGCTGGGCGGGTTCCTGGTCCGCACCGGCGAGCGGGTCGTGCTGGTCGACGCCGGGGTCGGAACGATCGACAACGGCAAGTACGCCGGCGGCGGGTTCCTCGACGCGCTGCGCGGTTACGGGGTGGCGCCCGAGGACGTCACCGACGTCGTGTTCACCCACCTGCACTTCGACCACGTGGGGTGGGCCACCAAGAAGGGCGAGGTCGTCTTCGGCAACGCCACCTACCGGGTGCACGCCGAGGACTGGGCGCACTTCGTGGAGAGCGCGGACGCGGAGGCCGGAGCGGTACGCAAGCTGTCGCCGCTGGCCTCGCGGCTGGAGACGTTCACCTCCGACGTCACGATCGCCCCCGGCCTCGACGCCCGGCACACCCCCGGGCACACCCCGGGGTCGACCGTCTACGTGGTGTCGTCCGGCGACGAGCGCGCCCTGCTGCTCGGCGACGTCGTGCACTCCGTCGTCGAGCTGGCCGAGCCCGACTGGGAGGCCGTGTTCGACGTCGACCCCGTCGCGGCCCGGGCCGCCCGCAACGCGCTGGCCGACGAGGTCGCCGACACCGACGCCCTCGTCGTCGGTGCGCACTTTCCCGGCCTGCGCTTCGGTCGCGTCGTGACCACCGGCGGCAACCGCGCCTTCCGCGCGATCTGAGAGGACAGGGCATGGATCTGCAGCTTGCCGGCACGGTGGTGCTGGTCACCGGGGCGGGGCAGG
>NZ_JAAXKZ010000185.1 GCF_012911875.1 Pseudonocardia bannensis
CCTACGGCCGCCCGGACGCGCTCGGCCTGCCCGAACTCGCCGTCGAGGACAACCGGGTCCTGATCCCGCCCGAGTGGGTGGAGGTGTTCGGCCGGCCGGACCCCTACACGCACTTCCGCGGCGGCGAGGCTGACCCGCATCATCGAGCCCCAGGAGGCGATCATGCGCGATGCCAAACGCTGGACCGTCATCGTCGACATCGACGAGCACGACGGGCGCACCCGGTCCGTCGCGCGGTTGCACACCCGCGAGAACGACCGGATGGTGGGTGTCGGGACGGCCCGGCTGAGTCCGGACGACCAGGACGTTCCGGAGATCGGCGACGAACTGGCCACCGCACGGGCCCTGGCCGAGCTCAGTCACCGGCTGCTGAACGCGGCCGCCGATGACATCGAGCACGTCACCATGAAGCCCGCTCACCTTCACCTGTAGGCGCGCCCGGACGTACCCGCGTCCGCCGGCCGGACCGAGACGGACGGCGAGAGGCCCCAGGGCCCGCCGGGGCAGGACGACCGGCCCTGCCGGGGCCCCCGGCTGCGCCTCACGCTGTGAGCGTGGACGAGCGGCAGCGCGAGCAGGACCCGTCAGCCGTGGTGGTGGGGGTGGACGGGACCCGGCTCGGGCTCCGGGCGGCCGCCGAGGCACGGGTGCGCGGCCTGCCGCCGCGGATCGTGCACGCGGCACCGTACGCCACCGGCTGCGGGGAGCCCCCCGAGGAGCTGCCGACTCCCCGTCCGGCCGCTCCGGCCCCCGAGCGTGCGAGCGTGACGGCCTCCGGCCGGCCCTCATATCCGGACCACCCGCACGATCTCGGTGAACTGTGGTGAGCGGGTGCCCGGACGCGCGCGCCGTGCGGTCCGGGGACGCCCGCGCGTGATGCCCCGGTCAGGAGCCCTGCCGATCGTCCCGGCGACGACGGCCCGGGCCCGGCGCGTGGCCGGGGGCGGTGGGTCGATCCGGCCTCCGGATCGATCGGGGAATCGCCGGCCCGGGCCGCATCGGTCCGGCGCCCGGTCGCGGCTCGGACGAGAGGCACGTCGATGATCGGTGAACGGATCAGCCTCGGGACCCTGCGGGCGGCGCTGGAGCTGGCGGGCCGGGCGCCGTCGGCGGACAACAGTCAGCCGTGGAGCTGGCGGTTCGGTGGCCGGACGCTCCAGCTCGACGCCGACCGGGCCCGGGAGCTTCCCGCCCGGGACCCGGAGGGCCGCGACATGGTGCTGAGCTGCGGCGCAGTGCTGCACCACGTCCGGGTGGTGCTCGCGGCGATCGGCGTGACCGCCGTGGTGCACCGGCTGCCCGACCCCACCCGGCCCGACCACCTGGCCGCGCTCGAGCTCTACTCGAGGCACTCGCCCAGCGCGGACCTGGGGCTGGCCGGGGCCATCAAGGTCCGGCGCACCGATCACCGGCGGTTCACCGCCTGGCCGGTCCCCGAGGGGTTCGAACGCGACCTCGTGCTGCGTGCGGCAGACCAGGGCGCCGCGCTGCGTCCCGTCGTCGACGCCGACGTACGGGCCCGGCTCGTCGCGGCGATCCGGGCCGCGGCGCGCCTGCCGGAACGTGTCTCCCAGGCCGCCGAGGAAGTCCCGGCGAACATGTCCGCCGACCGGGGCGGCCCCGGCGGCCCGACGATGCGCCGGACCGGCACCGGCACGCTGGCGCCGTCGGCGGTCCGGGGGGAGGACGACAGCGAGGACGGCGCCCGGTTGTATGCGCTGGGCACCGCCGCCGACAGCGCGCTGTGGCGGCTGCGGGCCGGCGAGGCCGCCAGCGCCGTACTGTTGCACGCCACCGAACTCGGCCTGGCGACCAGCCCGCTGAGCCGGCCGCTGGAGATCAGCGGCACCCGGGTACTGGTCCGCGACGAGGTCCTCGGCGGCGCCCTGTGTCCGCAGCTGCTGCTGCGCATCGGGTGGGCCCCGACCGGCTGCGCGCCACCGCCGCCGACCGCGCGCCGGCCGGTGGACGAGGTGCTCACCTACCTGCCGAACTGACCGCCCCGACCACGCTGACACGGGCCCGGGCGGGCGGACGGAACCTCAGCGGAAACGCCGGGTCCACTCCGGCCCGACCCGGTCCCACTCACGGGCCCAGCAGACGGCGTTGTGGGCCTCGATCCACCGCCGGAGACCGATCCACACACCCGCCAGCAGTCCCCACCCGGCCCCGAGGATCGCGGCGCCCGCGACGATCGCCACGATCGACGCGGAGGCCGCGGACGCCGGCGGGCCGACGAGGGCACCGCTCGGGTCGACCCAGACGCGGACCGGCGTACCGGCGCGCAGCATGCCATGCACCGTGACCAGCCCGGTGCGCTCGGCGCCGTCGGTCCCGGTCCACTTCGCGGGCACCCGGGCCGGGGGCAGTACCACGCTGCCCTCGGCCACGGGGAGCATCGGGGACTCCTCGAGCAGCACCGCCCGCACCGGGGTGCGCTCCCCGCGCTCCCGCTCGGCGCGATCCAGCTCGCGGCTGAGCACGGTGGATCCGGCCACGATGGCGGCCACCAGCGTGAGCAGTACGAGCGAGGCGGCGAGCCACGCCAGGACGTCCTCGAGCCGGTCGGTGCGCCGGCGGGGCATCCGACCCCCGGCAGGCGGGTGCAGGCGGTCGGGGTCGGCGCGCATCGCAGTCACCTCCCGGATCCATCACGTGCCGTCGCCGGTGTCGGGCCGGACGACCGCGACCGGGCACTTCGCGTGGTGCAGCAGTGCCTGGCTCACCGAGCCCAGCACCATCCCGGCGATTCCGCCCCGGCCCCGCGATCCGACGACGACCAGCTGCGCGTGACGCGACGCCTCCACCAGCGCGCGGGCGGGCCGGTCCCGGATCACTCTCCGCTGCACGGCGACATCCGGGAACTTCTCACCCCACCCGGCCAGTCGTTCGGCCAGCTGCAGCCGCTCGTCGGCCTCGATGACAGGCCAGTCCAGCAGCGGGGCCATGGTCGGCTCGACCATGAGGTCGTGCCAGGCATGCACCGCGATCAGCGGTACCCGCCGCGCGTCCGCGGCCTCGTACGCGAACGCGAGCGCGGCCTCGCTGACGGGGTGGCCGTCGATGCCGACGACCACAGGCCCCTCCGACCGGGGCGTTCCGCCGTCGCCCCCTCGAACCACGACGACCGGGCAGGCCGCCCGCGCGGCCAGCGCGACGGCCACCGAGCCGACCAGGAGCCCGGTGAAGCCACCGAGGCCGCGGTCGCCGAGGACGACCAGCCCGGCACCGGCCGACTCGGCGGCCAGCACCGGGATCGGATAGCCGGTCAGCACCTGTTCGTCGACGGCCGGATCGCGAGCGCTCAGCCGGGCCGCCGCCGCGGCCGTGGCCACCTCTCGGCGGGCGGCGTCGAGCAGTACGGCCCGGTGGTCCGCGCCGAGGCCGGGATCACCAATGTGCCCGGTGGCCATCCAGCCGAACGCGTTGACCAGCCGTAACGGCACCCGGCGCCGTGCGGCCTCCTGCGCCGCCCAGCGAACGGCCTCCTTCGAGGACTCCGATCCGTCGACGCCCACCACCACCGGGCGGCCGGACTCGTCGGACCTCATGACCTGCTCCTCCTCGATCGTTCGCGACGACGCTCCCAGTGCGCTCCGCCGCGCGGCAGCGGCGCCCGGCCCGTGGCGGGCGGGTCCTTCGGCCCGGTGATGCAGGCGTGCACCGGGGTGGCGCCACGGTGATCGTCATACCGCCGACCCCACGGGGACGGGCCGGGTATCCACCGGGTCCCCGGCACCCACCCGCAGCACGACCTGCGGGTACAGCCCGGGTCCGACCAGGCCGGTGAGCGTGCGGCGTACCTCGGGGTCCTCGACCGGCACCGCGAGGCCGGCGGCGGTGAGACCGAGGGCGGCGGCCGTCAGCTCGACCCGCCGCATCGCCTGTCCGGCCTGCAGCTGGGTCACGGGCCGGTCGTCGAAGCCACCGATCGTCACGGCCACGGGACCCGGATCCGCGTCGGCCGGGTGCACGGCGGCATGCCGGGGCAGTAGCCGGTCACCCACGGCGGGGACCCGGCGCAGCCATACGCCCTCGATCTCGGCGGCCCGGCGCAGCAACGCCACCGGCACCGGCCGCCGGTGGCGTGGCTGCCCGGGTGCCGGCCGCTGCGGGACGGTCTCGTGCAGTGCGAGCTCCTCCGGTGTGGGGTGCGCCCGCTCGCCGATGCGCAGCACGGCGAGAAGCCCGGGCTGGGCGGGGTCGGGGACCAGGCTCGTGACCGGCCTGCGGCCCTGCACGGAGACGGCGAGGCGCATGTCCAGCAACGCCGCCCCCGACACGATGCGCAGCTCACGCACTCCCGGGTCGTCCTCGGGCAGCGCCTTGCGGTTGGCCCGCAGCTCGAAGCCGCGGTCGATCCAGCGCAGCCGCCAGGGCAGTCCGATGCGCCGCGACGGAACGGCCGCCGCCAGGATCTCGGCCGGGCCGAGGCCGTCGGCGACGAGGGGATCGAGTCGATCGTGCGGAGCCGCGCGTCCAACCGTCATTCCGCGAGTCTGCGAAATGCGGCCACCGGCCGGGGAGTGCCGAAGGTCCCGTGGCCTGCGGCCGTCCGGCAACCACCTCGGGAGATGGGGACCTCCGGTCGCCGTGGCCGGGCCGAGCGGCCCTGCCGTGATCGAGGGGCGCCGCGCAGCCTGACAGTGGCCGGCGACGAACCGGTCCGTTCACCTGAGCTCGTCGAGGAGCGCCATGTCGACCCCTCCGACCCGACCCGCGGCAGCGCCGGAGAGCATCGGCGACGACCCGCCGGTGAGCGCGGTGATGACACGGCGGTTGGTGGCGATCGTGCCGGCCGCCCCGCTGGCGACGGCGCTGCGGCTGATGGCCGAGGCCGGCGTCCAGCACCTGCCGGTGATCGACGGGCAGCGCTGCCTCGGGGTCCTCACCGAGGCCGACGTGGTGCGCTGCATGGCGGGGTGGCCAGGCCCATCGGGGGCCGCCGCCGCGATGCTCGTGGGTGAGCTCTGCCGACCGGCCGAGTGCGTGGAGATCCGGTCGCGCCGGTCGGGGGTGGCCCGCAGGATGCACGCGAGCGGGGCCGATGCGGTGCTGGTCGCCCGCCAGGGACGCTTGCAGGGCATCGTCACCGCCTCCGACCTGATCCGGTCGCTGGCCGAGTCGGCAGCGGCTGCGGAGGCCGACGAGGGCGAAGACCGCCCCGACGCCACCGGGCGAGAACGCATGCGTGGTGCGGAGCCGGTGGACCGAGGTGCCGCGCAGGAGCCGTGACCCGGTCCTCGAGCCGGCACTGCCGCACCGCGAGCCCGCCCGACCGGGCCTCAACGATCACCCCGTCGAGGGGCCGTCGACCGGATCCCATCGGCAGAGGCCTTTCGGTCCTGTCCCGTCGCCGGCGTCACCGAGGAACCTGAACCGGGAGCCCCCGGGCGGCCGGGGCACGCCGAGGAGATCGTCATGCACCGCACCAGGCTCGCCATCGGGCTCGCGCTGTTCCTGTTCGGCACGAGCTTCGTGTGGTTCACCCCCGCGTTCCTCGGCACCGCGGAGCGACCGCCCGGGATGGTCTGGCCGGTGATCGAGGTGCTGGTCACGATCACCGTGCTGGCGGACACCGCCACCGGTTGGGCCGTGCACCGGGGCCTGACCTGGTGGCGCCGGACGGCGGTCACCGGCGCGGTCACGGGCGCCGTCGTGACCGTGATGTGGTGGATCGCGGTGTCGACGATCCCCCTGGTCCCGAACGTGGCGGCGAACATCGGGGTGCACTGGGTGGGGACGTTGCTGCTGCTCGGGCTCGCGCTGCTGGCCCCGGGAGCGGACCGCCCGCTCGGCATCGGCCTGTACCCGCCACCGCAGGAGCCCGGCCGGTGAACGGCCGTGCCCGCCGCGCGGCCGGGATCGCGGGGGCGTGCGCGCTGACCGTCGGCGGGTACGCGACCGCGCGCTGGGCCCGCTACGGTCACATCCGCCCACAGCGGCACCCGGCCGACCCGCTGCTCGACCGGTTCCTGCCCGACCCGGATGTCGACGAGTACCACCGGGTGCGGGTCCGGGCGCCCGCCGCGGTCACCTACACCGCTGCGCGCGAGATGGATCTGACGGCGTCCCCGCTCATCGAGCTGATCTTCCGCCTGCGGGCGCTCCCGCTCGCCCTGCACCGTCCTCACGAACGGCACGTCCGTTCACACCTCGTGGCCGGAAGTGCCGCTCAGCAGGAACCGGGCGGCGGGGGGACGGGGGCGGGGAGGTACCGAGGACTGGTGGACGAGGCCCTGGCGCTCGGGTGGGGCGTGCTCACCGAGGCGCCCGGGCGGGAGATCGTGGTCGGCTGCTACACGCAACCGTGGCACCGGCAGGTGCGGTTCCACGCGCTGGCCCCGGAGGACTTCGCCACGTTCAGCGAGCCCGGGTACGTCAAGATCGCCTGGACGGTCGGGGCCGAGCCGATCGGGCCCGGCGAGTCGATGTTCGTCACCCGGACCCGGGTCGCCGCGACCGATCCGGTGGCCCGGCGGCGGTTCCGCCGCTACTGGGTGCCGATGTCGGCCGGGATCGTGCTGATCCGGTACCTGAGCCTGCCGCTGGTGAAGCGGGAGGCCGAACGCCGGGCCGCGCGGGAGGTGATGGCCCGGTGAGGCGTCCTGCGCACGCGGAGGTTTGACCCGGGCCCTGACGGTCACCCGGCGCGGAAGCCGTGCAGGATCCGACTCCCCGGGTGGGTAGCCATGGACTACGACCGGTACCTCGCGATCGTCGCGCGCGAGGCGGACACCGACCGCGAGGGCGCCGAGCGCGCGACGCGCGCCGTGGTCGTCACGCTCGCACACCGGGCGCACGAGGGGCCGCTGGCCAACGTCACCAAGCACGTGCCCGAGCCGATGAAGGCCTGGTTCTCCCCGAAGCACCCGCGGGAGACGTTCGACGCCACCGAGTTCGTGCGCCGGGTCGCCGAGCGCGAGGAGGTCGACGCCGCCGAGGCCGCGCGGCATGCCCGCGCCGTGTTCCACGGGCTGAGCCGGGCCGTGCCCGCCGACGTCCTCGACGACCTGGTCGCGGAGCTGCCCAAGGACTACGACTCGCTGCTCGGCCCGGCCCGGCGCCCACCTCCCCCGTGGCCGTTCGAGGAGTTCCTCAGCCGCGTCGCCGACCGGGCCGACGTCGACCTGGAGACCGCCAAGCGCATCAGCAGGACGGTCCTGGAACTGCTCGGCGAGCGGCTCGCCGGTGGCGAGGTGCGGGACCTGCGCCACGAGCTGCCCCCCGAGCTGGGCGAACCGCTGCAGCGCGGCGACGAGGCCACCGGGGGCCTGGCCACGAAGATGTCGCTCGAGGACTTCTTGCAACGCATCGCCGACCGCGAGGGCGTGTCGCTCGACGTCGCCCGGACGCACGCCCGGGCCGTGCTGTCCACGGTGCGCGACGCGGTGCGGCCCAAGGAGTTCCACGACATCGCCTCGGAGCTGCCGCGCGTCTACATCGAGGAGCTCTGCTACCCCTGAGGTTCGGTGGTCCCGGCTCGGGGCCGCGGCCCCGGGTCAGCCGCTGCGCGTGCGGTCGCCGTGGCCCCGGTGGTCCTTGTCGCGCACGATCATCACCGGGCAGGGCGCCTTCCTGAGCACGGCGCGGGAGGTGCTGCCGAGCAGCAGCTCGCTCAGCGCCCCGTGGCCGTGCGCGCCGAGGACCAGCGTCTGCGCGTCGAGTTCCGACGCCACCTCGACCAGGGTGTCCGGGACCGTCCGGTCGTCGGCGACCACCCGCCCGGTGGCGTCCAGCCCGTCCTTGCGGGCGAGCGCCACGCCCTGCTCCGCCAGCCGCCGGGCCTGCTCGTACAGGGCCTGGTCGAGCTCGACGGCGGTACGCAGGTCGATCGGTGCCAACCCGGGCTCGATGGCGCGGCTCGGGATGTCGGCCAGGTCGAACGCCCGGCCCGCCTCCCAGACGACGACCACGACGGCCGGCCGGGGCGCCAGCACGAGGGCGGATTCGTGCAGGGCGCGCCGGGACGCGGGCGTGCCGTCGAAGGCGACCAGGACGGGGCCACGGAGCATGCCCCGACGCTACGCCGCCCGCGGGC
>NZ_JAAXKZ010000186.1 GCF_012911875.1 Pseudonocardia bannensis
GGCCGTGGGCACCGGGCCGTCGGGTCGCGCTTCCGGGTGCATCGTCGCTGCTCGTGACCGGTCGGCGACGTCGGGTCCTTGATCCGGGCGGGCCGCCGGGGGGCGCCGTCCGGGCGCGACGACACGCCGGTCGGCGGAGCGAGCAGTGCGTTCGCCGATGCCCCGCCCGGGTGGCCGGAACTGACGGGGGACGGGGTTAACCTGACTCATCCCTGCGGTCCGTGGTTCCCGGCGATCCGGGCATCGCGTGCCCGCGTCGTCCGCTCGAGGAGAGGGAGTGCGCGAGCCTCTATGACCGGATCGTCCTCGAGCGGCAGCGACAGCTTCGTCCATCTGCACACCCACACCGAGTTCTCCATGCTCGACGGTGCCGCGCGCCTGGACGACCTGTTCAAGGAGGCGTCCCGGATGGGGATGCCGGCGCTGGCCATGACCGACCACGGCAACGTGTACGGCGCGTACGAGTTCTGGCGCAAGGCCAACGCCGCCGGTGTCAAGCCGATCATCGGGATGGAGGGCTACCTCTCTCCGGGGTCGCGGCACGAGCGCAAGCGCGCCACCCTCGGCGGTCAGACGATCAGCGACGACAACCCGGGTGAGATGTACACCCACATGACGCTGCTCGCGGAGAACACCGAGGGCATGCACAACCTGTTCCGGCTGTCGTCGCTGGCCAGCCTCGAGGGCTACTACTACAAGCCCCGCATGGACCGGGAACTGCTGGAGACCTACGGCAAGGGGATCATCGCCACCACCGGCTGCCCGTCCGGCGAGGTGCAGCGCCTGCTGCAGCAGGACAAGTTCGACGCCGCGTGCCAGGCCGCGAGCGACTACCGCGACATCTTCGGGCCCGACAACTTCTTCTGCGAGCTGATGGACCACGGCATCGCGATCGAGAAGCAGGTCCAGGAGGACCTGTTCGCGCTGAAGAAGAAGCTCGGCCTGCCGGGTCTGGCCACCAACGACCTGCACTACACCTATGCCGAGGACAACAAGCCGCACGAGGTGCTGCTGTGCGTGCAGACCGGCAAGACCCTGGCCGACCCGAACCGGTTCAAGTTCGACGCGCAGGACTTCTACCTCAAGTCGCCGGCCGAGATGCGCGCCCAGTGGGACGGTGAGTTCCCCGAGGCCTGCGACAACACCCTCCTCGTGGCCGAGCGGGTGAACGTCAGCTTCACCGAGGGCCAGGACCTGATGCCCCGGTTCGACGTGCCCGAGGGCGAGACCGAGGCGTCGTGGCTGGTCAAGGAGGTCGAGCGGGGGCTGCACCGGCGGTTCCCGGACGGCATCCCCGACACCCACCGCAAGCAGGCCGAGTACGAGGTCGGCGTCATCTGCCAGATGGGCTTCCCGGGGTACTTCCTGGTGACCGCCGACCTCGTGCAGTACGCGAAGGAGAACGGCATCCGGGTCGGCCCGGGCCGTGGCTCGGCGGCGGGCTGCCTGGTCGCCTACGCGATGGGTATCACCGACCTCGACCCGATCCGGCACAAGCTGATCTTCGAGCGGTTCCTCAACCCCGAGCGCGTGTCGATGCCCGACATCGACATGGACTTCGACGAACGCCGGCGTGGCGACATGATCCGCTACGTCACCGAGAAGTACGGCGAGGACCGGATCGCGCAGATCATCACCTACTCCACGATCAAGGCGAAGGCCGCGATCAAGGACTCCGCGCGGGTGCTGTTCGGCCAGCCCGGCTACTCGGTGGCCGACCGCATCTCCAAGGCCATGCCACCCGCCGTCATGGGCAAGGACATCCCGCTCTCGGGCATCTTCGACCCGAGCCACAAGCGCTACTCCGAGGCCTCCGAGGTGCGGGCGCTCTACGAGAGCGACCAGCAGGTCAAGGAGATCATCGACACCGCCCGGGGGCTGGAGGGCCTCAAGCGGCAGTGGGGCGTGCACGCGGCCGGCGTGATCATGTCGAGCAAGCCGCTGATCGACGTCATCCCGATCCAGCGCCGGGAGTCCGACGGCGCCATCATCACGCAGTTCGACATGGGCGCCTGCGAGACGCTCGGGCTGCTCAAGATGGACTTCCTGGGCCTGCGCAACCTCACCGTCATCGACGACGCTCTGATCAACATCGAGATGAACGGCAAGCCGCCGCTCGATCTGGACAACCTCGAGCTCGACGACCCGAAGGCCTACGAGCTGCTGGCCCGCGGGGACACGCTCGGCGTGTTCCAGCTCGACGGCGGCCCGATGCGCGACCTGCTGCGCCGCATGGTGCCGACGACGTTCGAGGACATCTCCGCGGTGCTCGCGCTGTACCGGCCGGGCCCGATGGGCGCGAACGCGCACAACGACTACGCCGACCGCAAGAACGCCCGGCAAGAGGTCAAGCCGATCCACCCGGAGCTGGCCGAGCCGCTGGCCGACATCCTGGGGGAGACGTTCGGTCTGATCGTCTACCAGGAGCAGGTCATGGCGATCGCGCAGAAGCTGGCCGGGTACTCGCTCGGCAAGGCGGACCTGCTGCGCCGCGCCATGGGCAAGAAGAAGAAGGAGATCCTCGACAAGGAGTACGCCGGGTTCGCCCAGGGCATGAAGGACAACGGCTACTCGGCCGATGCCGTCAAGACGCTCTGGGACATCCTGCTGCCGTTCTCCGACTACGCGTTCAACCGCGCGCACACCGCCGGGTACGGGCTCGTCTCGTACTGGACGGCCTACCTCAAGGCCAACTACCCCGCGGAGTACATGGCGGCCCTGCTCACCAGCGTCCGCGACGACAAGGACAAGGCCGCGGTCTACCTCGCCGAGTGCCGCAAGATGGGCATCACGGTGCTGCCGCCCGACGTCAACGACTCGGTGCGCAACTTCGCCCCGGTCGGCGACGACATCCGCTTCGGCCTGGGCGCGATCCGCAACGTCGGGTTCAACGTCGTCGACGCGATCGTCGCGGCGCGCAAGGACAAGGGCGCGTTCACCGACTTCTCCGACTTCCTGCGCAAGGTCGACGCGGTGGTCTGCAACAAGAAGGTCATCGAGTCGCTGATCAAGGCGGGCGCCTTCGACTCGCTCGGCCATCCGCGCAAGGGCCTGCTGCTCGTGCACGCCGACGCGATCGACGCGGTGATGAGCACCAAGAAGGCCGCGTCGATGGGGCAGTTCGACCTGTTCGGTTCGATGGACGGCGGCTCCGACGGCGCTGTCGACGACGCGTTCGGCGGAATCTTCGACGTCAAGGTGCCCGCCGAGGAGTGGGACTCCAAGCACCGGCTCGCCGTGGAGCGGGAGATGCTGGGGCTCTACGTCTCCGGGCACCCGCTGCACGGCGTCGAGGGCGTGCTCGCCGCGAAGGCGGACACCCCGATCCAGAACATCCTCGACGGCACGGTCGGCGACGGCGCCCAGGTCACGGTGGGCGGGATCCTCGCGAACGTGAACCGCCGGGTGAACAAGAACGGCGAGCCCTGGGCGTCGGCGCAGATCGAGGACCTCGCCGGTGGGATCGAGGTGCTGTTCTTCCCGCGCTGCTACCAGGTCGTCGGCGTGGACGTCGCCGAGGACGCGATCGTCCTGGTCAAGGCGCGGGTGAGCAAGCGCGACGACCGGGTGTCGCTGATCGCCAACGACCTCGCGGTGCCCGATCTGGCGGCGGCCGGTGAGGAGAGCGGTACGCCGGTCGCGGTGAGCCTGGCCGCCTCGCGGTGCACCCCGCCGGTGGTCGCCAAGCTCAAGGACGTGCTGACCAGCCACCCGGGGCCGCGACCGGTGCACCTGAGCCTGGTCAACGGCACCCGGACGACGGTGCTGCGTCTGGACGACGCGTTGCGGGTGACGGCGAGCTCGGCGCTGATGGGTGATCTGAAGGCGCTGCTCGGCCCGGGTTGCCTGGGCTAGGCGCCCGGGTCGGGGCAGCGCCGATGCGGTCAGTCGCCGGGTCGTCGGTAGGACTCGCGGGCCGACCCGGCCTTCTCCAGGACCCTGGTCAGGTCCGTCGGTGCGATCAGGGCGTGGGTCTCCAGGTGGGCGAATGCTCCGGTGGTGTTCACCGTCAGG
The DNA here is from genome assembly GCF_012911875.1 of Pseudonocardia bannensis. Classification (GTDB taxonomy): domain Bacteria; phylum Actinomycetota; class Actinomycetes; order Mycobacteriales; family Pseudonocardiaceae; genus Pseudonocardia; species Pseudonocardia bannensis. The sequence goes on from NZ_JAAXKZ010000186.1 coordinate 4,015, forward strand.
GAGACCGCCGCCGCATCCTGCGCCTCCGGCGCGTCGAAGATGACCAGGCCGTCCCGGTCGCCGAACATGTAGTAGAGGGACTCGAGTTCCCCGCCGACGCTCTCCAGCAGGCCGCGCACGGCGGCCGTCCGGTCCGCGGGCTTCATCATCATCCGCTCCCAGGTCTCGGGTGTGTAGCTGAAGAACAGCACGTACTTCGACATCGCGATCCTCCAAACCCTGGGTGGGCGCGCCAGTGGACCACCGTCGCGACGGGCCGAGGGAGGGTCGGAGGACCCGCCGAAGGCCCCGATCCGTGCCCGGTCGGCCCGTCCGGCGCCGCGGTGGACCGGGTCGCGGCCCAGCCGGAGTGGGCGCCGCGTCCATGATCAGCGTGTCCGGGACGTCTGCCGCACCCGTGCAGGCGAGGTCCCATTTCCGGCGATCATGGGGCCGGCAGCCGGCGGGACGGGTCCCGGGTCGACGGCGCTGGCGTACGAGCACGGCAGGTCCCGTCCGGGACCACGATGTCGGCTTCGGACCTGATCGGGGTGACCGCGTCGACGCCGACCGCGTGCGCGGTCCGCGTCGCGAGCAGGGTGCGGCCCCGCGCGGCACTCGCGGCGGGCTGGTCAGCTCACGCTGCTGACCAGCCGGTGCCAGTGCTGCTGGGCCTCGTCATCCCAGCGCGAGTGCAGGGTCTCGAACAGTGCGGCGGCCCGGGCACCCGCCCACTGCCGGGGGAGCAGCTCACCGGGCAGCTTCGGGTCGAGGAAGGGGAACCGGCGCCACGCGTGCACGAGGTGGATCTGGTGGGCGAGCACGTCGGCGGGCGTGGCCGGCTCAGCGCCGCTGAACTCGGCGATGAACTCCTCGTAGGCGGCCTCGACCTCGGCCAGGTCCCAGGCCTGCGCGACGACCTCGGGCTGCTCGCCGATCGCGCCGAACGTCCCCACGAACGAGCTGGTCACCCCGTCCAGCTCGAGGTCGGCGATCACGTCGGCGACCTCGTCCTGTTTCGCCGGGTCCGGCGAGAGCCACACCCCCGGTGACGGCGAGCCCAGACCGGCCCAGGCCAGCCGGGTGCGCAGCCGGTGGCGCAGCTGGCGCCGCGACTCCGGCACGCTGACCAGCACCACGAGCCAGCGCCCGTCCCAGGGCGGGGACGCGGCGCCGAACCCGTAGATCCGGGCGGCGCCGGCGGACAGCAGCCGCCGGCCCGACTCGGTGAGCGACCAGCGGACCCGACGCCCGGCCCGGTCGGAGGACAGCAGGCCCTCGGCGGCGGTGCGGGCCAGGGCCTGGCGCGCCGACTTCTGCTCGACGCCGAGGCCGGCGAGGACATCGATGAGCACCTGGGTCCAGACCGGATCCGAGCGGGGGAGCACGAACTCGCCGAGGACGGTGAGCAGCAGCGACCGGGCGCTGGTCTGGCCGAGCTCGCGACGCCGGGAGAGCGCCGGGTGCCCCGGGCCGGGGTCGGACGCGGTCTCGCGGGTTCCGGTGGACATAGGACCTGCCAGCCTAGTGTGCGGCGGTACGGATCCGCCGTTCGGCGTGCGCTGACTAGCATCGCCCGCCGTGACCCCCGATCAGCTGTCGGCCACCGACCGCGAGCACGTGTGGCACCCCTACGCGCCGATGCCGGCGGTCGCAGCGCCGCTGGCGGTGGCCTCGGCCGAGGGGGTACGGCTGCGCCTGGTCGCCGAGGTCCACGGCCGCACCGAACTCGTCGACGGGATGTCCTCCTGGTGGGCGGCCGTGCACGGTTACCGCCACCCCGTGCTCGACGCCGCGGTGCGCGACCAGCTCGGGGTGATGAGCCACGTGATGTTCGGCGGGCTCACCCACGGCCCCGCGGTCGAGCTGGCCCGGCTGCTGGTGGAGGTCACTCCGGAACCGCTGCGGCACGTGTTCCTCGCCGACTCGGGCTCGGTGTCGGTCGAGGTCGCGATCAAGATGTGCCTGCAGTACTGGCGCTCGAAGGGGCGGCCGGGCAAGCACCGGCTGCTGACCTGGCGCGGCGGCTACCACGGTGACACCTTCGGCGCGATGAGCGTGTGCGACCCCGAGGGCGGCATGCACTCGCTGTGGACCGACGTGCTGCCGAAACAGGTGTTCGCGAGCGCCCCGCCCCGGGACTTCGAGACCCGCTACGTGGCCGAGCTCGCGGAGCTGATCGAAACCCACGCCGACGAGCTGGCCGCGGTGATCGTCGAGCCGGTCGTGCAGGGCGCGGGCGGCATGCGCTTCCACGACCCGCGCTACCTGCACGTGCTCCGCGAGCTGTGCCTGACCCACGACGTGCTGCTCGTGTTCGACGAGATCGCGACCGGGTTCGGCCGCACCGGGGAGCTTTTCGCCGCGGACCACGCCGGGGTCAGCCCTGACGTGATGTGCGTCGGCAAGGCCCTGACCGGCGGTTATCTCACGATGGCGGCTGCACTGTGCACGTCGGAGGTGGCGCGCGGGATCTCCGACGGCGAGGCCGGCGTGCTCATGCACGGCCCGACGTTCATGGGCAACCCGCTGGCGGCCGCGGTCGCCCGGGCCTCGGTCGGGCTGCTGCTGGAGCGGGACTGGCGCGCCGAGGTCCGCGGGATCGAGACCGCGCTGCGGGCGGGCCTCGCACCGGCCCGCGCACTGCCGGGGGTGGCCGACGTCCGGGTGCAGGGCGCGATCGGCGTGGTCCAGCTCGATCACGAGGTGGACATGGCGGCGGCGACGGCGGCGGCGGCGCGCGCGGGGGTGTGGCTGCGTCCCTTCCGCGACCTCGTCTACACGATGCCGCCCTACGTCTGCACCGCCGAGGACCTGGCGGCGATCACGGCGGCGGTGTGCGCCGCCGCCGCGGCGGGCTGACCTCTCGATCGGTGCCGTCACGGGTCGTCCGTCGCTCGCCGACCGGGCCGTGTGACCCCCGTCCACCAAGATCCACTCGATCGGGGCCCCGAGCGTCGGGACGGGTGGCGGTGATGGCCCGGCGTGACCGGCCGGACCACTCGCGCGGACCTCGCGGACGGGCCCGCCCGGGCGCGGGCGACCCTTGATCAACTACTGATCGTCACGTGGGTGGCGAAACCGGATGGTTCGGGCGAACCGGACGGGAACCGTGTTCATCTGATTCCGGTTCTCTGGGAGCGCACGCAGGCGCCCCGACGCACTCGTGCTCGCCGCTCCCACGCCGATCCACCCACGGAGGACCGCCCATGGCCGCGTCGACCCCCGATCCGTCCCAGCACGCCCCGCCCGGCCGCAGGCTCGACATCCTGCGCGCCGACCTCGGCGCGTCGCTGGTCGTCTTCCTCGTCGCGGTCCCGCTGTCGCTCGGGATCGCGCTCGCCTCCGGCGCACCGGTCATGGCCGGGCTGATCGCCGCCGTCGTCGGCGGTGTCGTCGCCGGGCTGCTCGGCGGCTCCGTGCTGCAGGTCAGCGGCCCGGCCGCCGGGCTGACCGTGGTGGTCGCGGAGCTGGTCAACCGCTTCGGCTGGCAGGTCACCTGCCTGATCACGATCGGCGCCGGCCTGCTCCAGATCCTGTTCGGGCTGTCCCGGCTCGCCCGGTTCGCCCAGGCCATCCCGCCCGCCGTCGTGCACGGCATGCTCGCCGGGATCGGTGTCACGATCGCGCTGGCCCAGCTGCACGTGGTGCTCGGTGGCGACCCGCAGGCCAGCGCGGTGGACAACGTGCTGGAACTGCCCGAACAGCTGCTGGGCCTGCACGGGCACGCCGCGATCGTCGGGCTGTGCACGATCGGACTGGTCCTGATCTGGCCGCGGCTGCCCGGACGGCTGCGTGTCGTCCCCGGCCCGCTCGTCGCGGTGACCGCCGCGACCACCCTGGCCGTGCTCTGGCCCGACGTGCCCCGGGTCGACCTGCCCGGCGGCCTGCTCTCGGCCGTCACGCCGCCGTCGCTGCTCCCCGAGGG
>NZ_JAAXKZ010000187.1 GCF_012911875.1 Pseudonocardia bannensis
GTACCGGTTGCCGCCGGGCTCCCCTCCCCCACCACCGACGCTGCGGCGGTCGTGCTCGTCGTCCTGGCGACACGGCGGGCGCCGGCGCACCAGCGCTGCGCCGTGCCGCGCGCCACCCCGAACCGGCGCATCAACTCGGTCACGCCCAGCCCCGCCGCTGCCGCCGCCCGGCCCGCCGCCGTCCGGTCGCGCTGGCCGCCCGGCGGCATCAGCTCCACCAACCCCTCCGCGGGCTCACCGAGCCCCGCACGGCCGCGCAGCGCCGATCGCTCGTCGGGAGTCGTGCCGCCGGCGATCCCGTCCGACAGCGCAGCCAGCGCGTACTCGAGGCAGCGGACCCGGACCGGGCACCCGGCGCACACCCCCTTGGCCGCCGCCACCTGCGCCTCGTACAGCGCGCCGCGCTCGGCCGCCGGGAAGAACAACTCCGGGTCGACCTGGGCGCACAGCGCGTCCGCCCGCCAGTCCCGGGCGATGTCGTGGGCGGCGGTCATCCCACGGCCCCCGACCCGGCCGGAGCCTCGTGGGTCAGCGCCGGCGTCGTCGACTGGTCCACCGTGGACAGGAACGACGAGATCGCCGCCGGCAACCCCTGCCCCGCCGGCGTCGACACGAACAACACCAACGCCACCAGCGAGAACACCACCGCACCCGCCGCAACCCGCGCCTTCGCGCAGATCACCGCACCGACGATCGCGAACAGGATCAGCACCCCGACGCTGCTCACGCCGTCACCCCCTGGTCCGCCGCCCACGTCCCGGCGTCGACGACGGTCTGCCCGGCGACGGCGGCGTCGGCCATCGCGTCGACAGCCTTCGCCGGGACGATCAGCCGGCCGCGGATCCGCACCGCGGGGAACTCCCCCGCCGCGATCGCCCGGTACACCGTCATCGGGGACATCCCGAAGATCTCGGCGACCTCCGCGACGCTGTAGAACCTCGGCGCGCCGGCGGCCTGCCGGCTCGTCGTCTTGAGACCTCGCATCGCTGCCTCCTTTCTATACATGTTGGGAACATGTATTGCACATCGTAGGTACGAGTCGGGGCTTCCGTCAACGCCCGTGATCTCGCGTGCCTCAAGGTTGCTGGCGAGGCAGGGGGCGACGGCAGATGACGCGGGGTGACGCGAGATGACGCGATTGCCGCATCAGGGTTGATTCCCGCAGCTCAACGGGCCATCGTGATCTTTAGGTCGAACGGGGGGACGATGCTCAACCGGCTTGCGGAAGCCCGCGCCGACCGCGGCTGGAAGAAGGCACGGCTCCTGCACGAGCTGCGCGCCGCCGCCGCCCGCCGCGGCGAAACCCTGCCGAAGGACGAAAGTCTGGGCCGTCGCGTAGCCGTCTGGGAGAACCAGGGCGGCGCGGTGGGCGACTTCTACCGCGAGCTGCTATGCGAGGTGTACGAACGCTCCGCGGCCGAACTCGGGCTCGTCGAGCCGACGCCCGTGGCGTCGGCCGCGCCCGTCGCCGTGGCGATACCGCAGTTCAGCAAGGTCGACGCCGGGCTCGTCGCTCTGCTGCGCGGCCAGACCCAGAGCATTCGCCTGCTCGACCGCCGGCTCGGCGGCCCCGCGATCTTCCGGCAGGCCCGGGCCCATGTCGACAGCGTCGAGCAGCTGGTGCGGTACGCCCTACCGGGCGACCAACGCGATTCCGCAGCCGGCGAACTCAGCCAGGCCGCGGCGCTGGCCGGCTGGCAGGCCCTCGACCTAGGCAACCTCGACGAGGCGTGGCAGCTCCACGAGATCGCGACGGCCGCGGCCCGGGAGAGCGGCGACGTCGCTGCGCTCGCCTACGCCCGCGCGCAACAGGCGTACGTGCTCCTGGACAGCGGGCAGCTCGCCGATGCCCACACGCTGATCACGTCAGCGCGCGAGCGTGTCGACGCCCCGGTCCCGCCCGGCCTGCGCGCCTGGCTGTATGCCGCCGAGGGTGAAGCGCTCGCCGCGCTCGGGCAGCGTGACGCCGCCCTGCGCGCGCTCGATCTCGCCGACGCGGAGCTGCCCGACCAGCTCGACGACACGCTGCCCTACGTGATGCTCGACGCCGGCCACCTGGCCCGATGGCGCGGGAACTGCGCGGCCCGACTCGGTGAGACGTCGGCGATCGACGACCTGACCGCCGCTCTCGATGCGATGGGCGAGGGCAACTACGGCCGCGCCGAGGTCAGCCTGCGCGTCGACCTGGCGATCGCTCACGCCGCGCGCGGCGACCTCACCGAATCCCACCGGCATGCCCAGCGCGCCGCCGATCTGGCCGGGCGGACCGGCTCGGCGCGGCAGCGTAGGCGGATCGGGGAGCTACTCAGCGCGTGAGCCGGCGCCCGGCCCGCTGAGTGCGAGGACGTGCAGCAGCCCCACGAGCGAGCCCGAATTCACGATGCGCCCCTTGGCAATCAGCTCAGGCACCTCCGCCAACGCGACCCACTCGAACCGGCCCTCGTTCACCTCGGTCGCCTCCCCGATTCGCTCCGCGCCGCGCGCCAGGAACACGTGGTGCGCGTTGCGCACCATGCCGATCATGGGCTCGAACGTCACCAAATGCTCGATCGAGCGGGGCCGGTAACCGGTCTCCTCCTCGACCTCACGCGCGGCCGTCTCCGCCGGTGTCTCGTCCGGGTCGAGCAACCCGCCAGGCAGCTCCCAGTTCCACACGTCCGGCACGAACCGGTGCCGCCACGCCATCAGCACGTGCTCGCCCGCGTCATCGAGGACGACAGTCATCGCGGCCGGCGGCAGCACCACCGTGTGGTGCTCGAACCGCTCCCCCGACGGCATGGAGATGTCGGCCAGGCCGACCGTCACCCACTCGTTCTCGTAGACCGGCCGCTCACCGTGCACGATCCATCGCTCTGCCTCGTCGTTCGGCCGCGTCATGGCACAGACCGTAGCCGTCGACGACCTCGCGCCGGCAGCGTCACCGCGGCGCCGCGAATGCGCCGGCCCCCTGCCGGACCACGACCGCCCCAGCGTCGGCGAGCCGCTGATAGGCCCGTCTCACTGTGTTTCGCGAAACGCCGTAGTCGGCGATCAACGTCGCCTCACTCGGCAACGGTTCGTCCGGTCCGAACTCGCCTGCGTCGATCCGCTGCAGCAGCTCCGCAGCGATCCGCTCGTAGGCGGTCGTTGGCCCAGGCGAGGCGGCGCCGACCACGCGCCGACCCTGTCCCGGGATGACCTCGACCAGCCCGTCCTCGACGAGCAGCGCGAGAGCTGCGCGAACCGTTCCACGGGCCACCTGATGCTGCTCAGCAAGAGCCAGCTCCGACGGCACCATCGCCCCAGGAGCCAGCTCTCCAGCCGCGATGAGCCGGCGCAGCTCGTCGGCGATCTGCCGGTAGGTGCCACGGGGGGCCAAGAGCGAGATCTCCTCGAGTTCCGAACGCTGGACGTCAGGAGACTAGCGTTCCGGCACACCTGCACGGCGGCCCGCGCGGGGCTGACGGGTTCCGAGCCACCGCTCCGCGTCAGCCGCAGGGCGCTACCAGCGCAGAGTCACCGGCGGCCGGTCCGTCCCGATCTCGGCGACCTCCAGCTCGAAGTCACCGATCCACGCCTCGCCCTCGTCTGTCCGTTCGGGCACCTCGATGCGTGCGACGCCCAGCAGGTGCGCGCGGAACGCGCCTGGGTCGGCCAGACTTCCTGGCACCATCCGCGCAGGGTAGCGCTGGCCGTCCGGCCCGCGGAGCGTGATCGAGCAGAAGCTCACGGACCTGCCGGCCTCCCCGGCAGGCGACGCGACATCGGGAAGCTCAGCGGGAACCGATGGCTCGACCAGCGCGGTGGCGCCGACAGGCTCTGCAGTCTCGACTGCCACCGGCACGGCACGACCGGCGATGCGGGCCCGACCACGTCCCACGGCGGTCAGCACGCCCCACTCCTTGAGCAGCGCCACCGCGCGCCCGGCCGTAGCGAGCGAGACACCGTGGTCCGTCGCGAGATCAGCGGTGGCCGGCGCGAGCTCGCCCAGGGCCAGCTCGCCGTCGTCGACGCGCTGCGCCACCGCAGCCGCGACCCGCTCGTACGGATGGCGCGGCTCCTGCCGCACGCGCCGGACCGGATCGAGCTCGGCGGGCCGTTGCGGCATCCCCGCGCCGAGCCCGCGCGCGGCCCGCTGATCAGCTTCGGACACCCACGCGGTGTAGGTCTTTAGCGTCGTTGTCCCACCGCCGCCGTGCCCGAGCCGGCCGGCCACCGTCCGTGGATCCACCCCGGCCGTGATCAGCTCGGTCGCCGAGTAGTGCCGGAGCTTGTGCAGCGTCGTCTCGATCCTGAGCCGAGTCGCCATCCGGTCGTACCGCTGGGTCACGCTGTCGGGGGTGGGGAACGTCGAGCCGTCGAGTGATCCCGAGAAGAGAAACGCATCAGCGGGCAGCTCGATCCCGAGCGCCGCGGCCCGCTCGTCGCACCGATCGATGTGCTCACGCAGCACGACGACCGTCTCGGCGTCCAGTGCGATCCGGCGCTGCTGGTGCGTCTTGAGGTCGCCCTCCACCCAGCCGGCGTCCGGATCACGCCGGATCGCCTTCCGCAACCACACCGTCTCGCGGCCTGCGGTGAGATCGACCAGGGAACGCCGGATCGCACACAGCTCGCCGCGCCGCATCCCGGTCGTCATCGCCGTCCAGACGAGCGCTCCCCAGTCGGGATCGCGCCAGGACTCCGTGACGATCCGGGCCGCCTCGGCGGCCGTCGGCGGCTGAGGGTTCGGCTTGGGCGCCGGCGGCGGCTCGGCCTTCACGGTTGGGCTCTCGCTGACCCATCCCCACCGAACAGCGCGCTTGTAGGCGCCGGACAGGATGAAGTGGATGTGCCGGATCGTCGTCGCAGCGAGCGGGCGGCAGACATGCCGTCGACACTTCTCCGTGCACTCGTGCGGCCCGCTGACACGGTGCTCGACGGACGCTCGGCCAGTGCAGCGGGCGCGACAGCGGCGCAGCTCGGCATAGAACGAGTCCAAGGTCTCGGCGTCGAGCTTGCCGACCCGCACGTGCCCCAGACATGGGCTGATGTGGTTGCGCACGTGGGTGCGGTACAGGTCAAGAGTGTTCGGCGACCCCGGGAACTGGTCGAGGTAGCGGGTCAGCAGCTCGTCGACGGTGGCGCTCGTTCGCGGGCTCCGGCGGTCGGCGACCTGCTGCAGGAGCCGCCCGCGGACCGCCTCGGCCTCGGCCCACGCCCTCGGGCCAGACGGAATGACCTCGACGAGGTCGTGCCGCTTCTTCGTCACCGGGTCTACGCCCGCATAGACCCGCACCCGTAGCGCGCCGCTCGGCAGCTCGTCGATGCTCCCGCGTGAGCGCGCGTTCCTCACGCTGGGACGACCCGCCATGCCGCGAGTCTAGCGCCGTTCGTGTCACATCTCGTGTCACGAAGGCTTTCCGGGCGATCTTGCATGCAGCGTTTCCGCTGGTCAATGTTGGAGCGGGCGACGGGAATCGAACCCGCGTAGCCAGTTTGGAAGACTGGGGCTCTACCATTGAGCTACGCCCGCGCGTCCCCAGCGAGCCGGAGACGCGATCAGCTTAGCGGACGCACTTCTCCCCCTCCGCTCCGCCGGGTCCTGGCGTCCGGCGAACACGGATCCGGCCACCTCTCGACGAACCCGCAGGCGTCGCCCTAATGGAGAAGCCACCACGATGGGCCCGCCGCGGGCGGGGGGATCCGCGGCTCGGATCGAAGTCGGCGTTGCTCGCTGCGTAGGCGCTCGGAGCGCTCGTGGCCGCCGTTTCGCCGGTTGTGCCCGTTCTCACGGCCCTGGGAAGTCGCCGTTCGCCGCTCGACGACGATCTTTCACCCGTCCGACGTGGACCAGGCCGGGCCCGGATGGACCAGCCGCCTACACTCGTCGGCGACGGGGTGTGGCGCAGCTTGGTAGCGCACTCGCTTTGGGAGCGAGGGGCCGTGGGTTCAAATCCCGCCACCCCGACCACATCCGACCTGCGGAAGCGGGTCGGTGCTACACGACTCGAAGATCCATATGTAGCAGTTGGTGTAGCAGTAGCTCCCCGAACCGCGTGGACCGCGGCTGCCCGACCTGCTCTGATCAGCACATGGCGACCGGAGTCGTGAAGTTCTACAAGGTCGAGAAGGGCTGGGGCCGCGATCAGCAGCCCCGAGCTGCCTGACGGCCTCGTCCCCTTCAGCGAGATCGAAGCCGAGGGGTACAAGGCGTTCGAGCAGGGTGACCAGGTCGGACCGAGATCGGTACCCGGCTGGTGGTGCGCGGCGCGACCCACCTTGATCATCTCGTTCGTCGACCAGCCGAACTGCCGGAAGCTCGCGACGAGCTGCACCTCCCACTTCGGCAGCTCGTCCTTGGTCGTCTCCTGCACATCCGACCCGAACCGAGTCTTCGGCTCCGACGAGAGCCAGAGCGGGCGCTCGAAGGTGGCGGTCAGATCGATGGCGTCGATCTGGGGCACGGTGCCCTCCACTCATCTAGACGCACATACGTACTATGCACGCCAGTCGTCTAGAACAGTCGGTACGGACGCCACCCCGTCGGAGCAGCGGTGATGCGGTCGACTAGGTGCGTCTCCTAAAGCGCGGAGTCAGGTGACGATCGCCGTCAGCACGGCACCGCCGCGGAAGGTCAGCGCGAGTTGTCGTAGCGGGTGGCCAGGCCGCGCCACTGCCTGATGTGGCAGAAACCGCGTTCGACGACATTGCGGTTGCGGTAATCGGCGCTGTCGAACGCGGGCGGTCCACCGCCGCGGGAGCCCCGTCGTGTGCGGTGCCCTTGCTGGTCGAAGGGCTCCGGGATCACGGCGACGACGCGTCGCTCACGTATCAGAGCGCCGTAGCGGCTCGACGCCCCACCGTGGTCGCCACAGCCGAGGGCGGAGTCGCGCAACGAACGAGCCCCCACCGCCCATGACGGGTGGTGAGGGCTCGTCTTCTATGCGGGCCCGCGGGTGCGTGACAACGTCGCGCGGGGTGCGCAGCCCGAGGCCGGGACGGCAGGGAGTCAGAGCCCGACCGAGTCCGCGCCGTGCTTGGCCTGCGCGGCCGTGAAGCCCTCGTACTTGAGTTGGTCGATCAGGCCCTGACGGGAGAACGCACTGAAACTGAGGTAGCTCTCAGCCGACTCGACCGCGTTCTGTCGGCTCACCGACAGGGTAGGTGTGGTCGGCTCCGACGGGGCCGCAGTAAACGATTCGGGGGCGGACGCCGTGTTGTTCGGTGCGGGCACTGCGGCCGGGGACGGTGCGGCGATCGGTGTGGGCGGAATGACGGTGGGCGCGTAGGTCGGAGCCGCTGCGGTCGGGGACTCTGTGCGTCCATCGTTGGCGCCCGCTGCGGCGGCGACGACGCCGATCAGCACAGCGGCACCGCCGACGATGAAGGGCCACTTCCGCCGTCGTTTCGGAGCCGGAGGCTGCGGCGGCTGCTGCGCCCAGTTTGTGGACGGCGGGCCCCACTGCTGCGGGATCTGGCCCTGCTGCGGGTACTTGCCGGGCGGGATGTTCTGGAAAGGGCCCTGCGGGGCCTGCGAGGTTGTCATAACCCCTACGTCGCGCGGGAAGATCGGGTGTTGCAGTTGGCGACACCGGATCATCAAAACTGTGGAAGCCCTGCGCCGCCAGGGATGTAAACGGCCCCGCTCTCGCCCGACGTGGGTGGGAGCGGGCCGATTCTGCGTTCAGGGGAAGGCGGCAGGAGGAGGAGCGAGGGGCCCGGCTGCGTCCGCCCTCGCCCTGCGGTTGGTTGTCGACAGACGGGCCGGCGCTGCACCCTAGTAGGGCTTTGTTAGGTGTGTCGTTCCCACTGATCCGGCGCTGCCTGTGATCTCGTTCGGGTCGTGACTCCGGAGGAGATGGCGCAGGTCCGCCCGCGGCTGGAGGCGTTCGCGGCCGGGATG
>NZ_JAAXKZ010000188.1 GCF_012911875.1 Pseudonocardia bannensis
GACGTCGTCGGGGTCGTCCACCAGGAGGCCCGCCGCCAGTGCTGCGCGGGCACCGGGGAGCGCGTCAGGGGTGTCGGTGTGCAGTTCGAGGAGCGGCTGCCCGGCCGTCACCTGCTCCCCGACGTCGACGAGCAGGCGCACGCCGGCGGCCTCCTGCACCGAGTGTTCCTTGCGGGCCCGGCCCGCTCCCAGCCGCCAGGCCGCGGTCCCGACCGCCAGCGCATCGCACCCGACGACGACGCCGGACCGCTCTGCGAGCACCGGCTCCACGTGCCGGGCCACTGGCAGCGGTGCCGACGGATCGCCGCCCTGCGCCGCGATCATGCGCTCCCACACCGGGTACGCCGCACCGGACGCCAGCACCTGCGCAGGGTCCACATCGGTCAGTCCGGCCAGGGCCAGCATCTCCCGGGCCAGGGCGACGGTCAGCTCCACGACGTCGGCCGGCCCGCCGCCGCGCAGCACCTCGACCGACTCGGCGACCTCCAGTGCGTTGCCCACCGCCCGGCCCAGCGGCACGGACATGTCAGTGAGCAGCGCGGTCGTCGCCAGTCCGTGCGCGGTGCCGATCTCCACCATCGTGCGGGCCAGCTCCGCGGCCCGGTCGCGTGTCTTCATGAACGCCCCGGAACCGACCTTGACGTCGAGCACCAGACCGCCCGTGCCCTCGGCGATCTTCTTGCTCATGATCGAGCTGGCGATGAGGGGGATCGACTCGACCGTCCCGGTGACGTCGCGCAGGGCGTAGAGCTTGCGATCGGCGGGGGCGAGCGTCGGCGTCGTCGCGCAGATGACGGCACCCACGTCGGCGAGCTGGGTCGCGATCTCGTCCAGGGACAGCGCAGCGCGCCAGCCGGGAATGGCCTCGAGCTTGTCCAGCGTCCCGCCGGTGTGGCCGAGGCCGCGCCCGGACAGCTGCGGCACGGCCGCCCCGCAGGCGGCCACGAGCGGCGCCAACGGCAGCGTGATCTTGTCGCCGACGCCGCCGGTGGAGTGCTTGTCCACGAGCGGCCGGCCCACGGCGGGAAGCGACAGTCGCTCCCCCGAGTCGATCATCGCCTGGGTCCAGCGGGCGACCTCGCCAGCATCCATGCCGTTGAGCAGGATCGCCATCGCCAGCGCCGCCATCTGCTCGTCGGCGACGTCGCCGGCGGTGTAGGCGGCGAGCACCCAGTCGATCTGCTCGTCGGTCAGCCGGCCGCCGTCCCGCTTGGCGGTGATGACCTCGACGGCGCTCGGTGCCATGCGTCCTCCCTCGTCCTGCTCGTGAGCGGCAATGATCGCCGGAACAGCGTCATCCGCTCACGGGAGGTCGGCGGGGCCGAAGGCGTCGGGGAGCACCTCGCGGAGCGGCAGCACGCCGCGCGGGGTGTCCAGCAGGCAGTCGGGTCCGCCGAACTCGTAGAGGATCTGCCGGCAGCGTCCGCACGGCATCAGCAGTTTCCCGGCCCCGGACCGGCAGGCGACGGCGACGAACCGGCCGCCGCCGGTCAGCCGCAGCTGCCCGGCCATCGTGCACTCCGCGCACAACCCGAGCCCGTAGGAGGCGTTCTCCACGTTGCAGCCGGTCACCACGCGGCCGTCGTCGCAGACCGCCGCCGCGCCGACCCGCAACCGTGAGTACGGCGCGTAAGCAGCCCCCGCCGCCGCCACCGCGGCGTCGCGCAGTGAGGCCCAGTCGAGTTCAGTCACCCTCGCCCTTCCGGTACTCCATGCCGATCGCCGCGGACGGGCGGAGCCGCTGCGAGGCCACCGTCAGCACCAGCAGCGTGACGAGCTGGGGCAGTGTCCCCGCGTAGAGCAGCGCGTGCACGGCCTCGCCGCCCGCCCGCAGCTGCAACCCGTCGACGTAGCCGAACAGCGCGGAGCCGGCCAGCAGCCCACCGGGCCGCCGGTTGCCGAAGATCATCGCGGCCAGGCCGATGTACCCGCGGCCCCCGGTCTGCCCTCCAGATAGCCCGGCTGCCCCGGGTCGAACACCAGGGCCGCGCCGCCGGGCCCGGCCGGCGCACCCGGCACCACCACCGCCACGTACTTGTGCGAGACCACCGCGACCCCGAGCGACTCGGCCGTCACCGGGTTCTCCCCGCAGAAGCGTAGCCGCAGCCCGATTCGGGTGCGCCCCAGGATCAGGTAGCTCACCGGGACGAGCAGGACCAGCGGGGTGAGCCCGCTCAGCAGGCCGCCGCGCAGCCCGGCGACGTCGGAGAGCAGTACCCGCTGCTCGGCCTCCAGGGCGGCGAGACCGTCGCCAGGGGCTGGATCGAGAAGGTCTTCGAAGCCCTCCGACCGCGGCGACTGCCGGGGGTTCTGCGAGACCGTTCTCGGCGACGGTCAGGTTGTCGGCCAGCATGACGTGCTGGTGCACCATGCCGATCCCGGCCTTGATCGCGTCCGCGGGCGAGCGTCCCCTCGTCCGGCTGCTGCATGCCGTAGAGGATCTTCATCAGAGTGGACTTGCCGGCGCCGTTCTCACCGCACAGGGCGTGCACCTCACCACGGCGGACCCGCAACGTGATGTCGCTGTTCGCGACGACGCCCGGGAACCGCTTGGTGATCCCGTCCAGCTCGACGGCGTACTCGCCGACCGGCGAGGCGGCCTCGTACGCCTCCAGATCGGACGTGATGGTCGTCGATCTTCCCGCCCGATGTGGAGCAGCCGACGCCGTCGACCTTCAGGCCGAAGATCTCCGGAAGGCTGTCGACGTTGTCCGCCGCGACCGCGTTGATGTAGTCGAACACCGCGACGTCGACCCGCTTGTCGGGCAGCTCGACGGTGTCGTCGTCGACGATCGCGAACTCCACGTTCGGATTCTCGGCGGCGGCCGTCTTCACCCCCGGTGGCGTACTTGAAGCCGACCGCGGTGATCGGGTTGTAGCCCTCGCTCACGAACCGGCGCAGCCGGGTGACGGCCGCGTCCTCACTCTCGTTGATCGCCGCGGTGCGCTCCCGGGTGTTCGCCTGCGGCAGGCCCAGGCCCGAGATGGCCTTCTTCAGCCCGATCCGGGCGGCATCGTCGAACGACGCGTCCCCGGGGCCGCCGACGTCGTAGGCCGGGCCCACCCTGAGCGCACCGGCGTCGGCGTTCGGCGCCGCGGGCGCCGGGCTGCCGCCGGCAGCGTCGGCCGGCGGGGCGGCGTTGCGCGTGCACCCGCTGCCCGTCCCACCCGCGGAGTTCCCGCCGGAACCGGTGTCCCGGGCACGGCCCGCGACCACCAGGACGCTGGCGACCGAATCGTCGGCTCCGCAGGGTGAGCACCCGGTCACCGAGCGCAGACCATTCGAAGGCAGGATGCGTGCAACGTGCATCCGACGGCGAGGAGATCAGCGTGGACGAGGCGAGCGTGACCATCGGCGCGGCACCGGAGAAGGTGTGGGCCCTGGTCACGGACATCACGCGCATGGGCGAGTGGAGTCCGGAGAACACCGGCGGGAAGTGGACGGGCGGGGCGACCGGCCCGGCGCTCGGAGCTCGGTTCGTCGGCTCCAACGCCTACCGCTGGGTGCGTTGGCGGACCCACTGCCGCGTCGTCGAGTGCACGGCGCCGGAACGGTTCGCCTTCACCGTGGCCGAGAACGGAATGACCTGGGGATGGCGGCTCGAGCCGGACGGCCCCGACGGCACGTCCACCCGGCTCACCCAGTGGCGTGACCGCACGACGCCCCCGAACGTGCTGGTCCGTGCCCTGGTCGCCACGGGGCTGCTCGGCAAGGACCGGGAGCGGATGATGGTCGAGGGCATGCGGAGGACGCTGGACGCGGTAAAGGCTCACGCGGAGCGCGTTCCGGCCTGATCCAGGGCTATCGTCGGACGGTGGCCGGTTCGCGCAGTGCGCTCGGGCGGGCGGTGATGATCGCGGTACTCGCGCTCGTGGCGCCGGCGGCCGGCGCCCCGGTCGCGGTCGCCGACCTCGCGGTGCCGTGCTCCGGGCAGGCGGTACCACCTGCGCCGGCCGCTCGCGAGGTGGTCGCGCCGGGCGCCGTCACGCCGGAGCCGCTGCCCGTGCCGGCCGACCCGGTCGGCGGGCCGCGCCTGGGCGGGTGCGGCGACGTGCTGGCACCGGGCGCGCCGGTGCCCCCGCCGGTGACCGCCGCCGGGTGGGTGGTGGCCGATCTGGACAGTGGCGCCGTCCTGGCCGCGCACGACCCGCACGGGCGGCAGCGGCCGGCGTCCACCCTCAAGGTCCTGACGGCGCTGGTGGTCCTGCAGCGGCTCGATCCGGACACCGTCGTCGTCGGGACCGCGGACGACGCGAACGTCCCCGGCAGCCGCGCCGGGATAGGACCCGGTGGCCGGTACACCGTGCGGCAGCTGCTGGCCGGACTGCTGATGAACTCCGGCAACGACGCCGCGAACGCGCTCGCCCGCCAACTCGGCGGGGTCCCCGCCACGCTGGCCGCGATGAGCGCCACGGCGGCCTCGCTGGGCGCCCTGGACACCCGGCCGGTCACGCCGTCCGGCCTGGACGGCCCGGGGATGTCGAGCTCGGCGTACGACCTCGCGCTGCTGTTCCGCGTCGCGCTGCGCGATCCGAGGTTCGCCGAGCTCATCGGGATCCGGCAGATGGACTTCCCCGGGTACGGCGGCCGGCCCGGGTTCCGGCTGTCCAGCGACAACCGCCTGCTCCTGGGCTACCCGGGGGCGATCGGGGGCAAGAACGGGTTCACCGACGCCGCGCGGCACACGTTCGTCGGCGCCGCACAGCGGAACGGGCGGCGGCTGGTGGTGGCGCTGGTCCACGGCGAGCACCAGCCGGCGCCGATGTGGCGGCAGGCGGCGGCGCTACTCGACCACGGGTTCGCGCTGCCACCGGGGACTGCACCGGTCGGCACGCTGGTGGACAGTGCCCCACCCGGGGCGCGCACCGGCAGTAGCGACGGGGCGCTTTCCGGTGCGGCACAGCACGACGGGACACGACCCGACGCGAGCCGGCCCGATACGACGCCGGTGTCCGCGACCGGAGGCGCCCCGGGCGGCTCCACCTCCGTGCGACTGTTCGGGGGCATCGGTGCGCTGGGCACCGCCGTGGCGCTGGTCGTCGTGCTCACCGGACGGCGGCGGGCAGGGCGATGAGCCGGTGCCGCGGCCGGCTCCGGAGCTGAGCGTCGACGACGCGGCACTCGCACAGGTGACGGCCGCCGATCCGGCTGACCGGACCGCGACCGGCGCACTGGACGGCCGACTTGCGCGGGAACAAGGCTCTCACTGCCCGAAAGCCCCGACCCCCGAGGACGTCATGCGCGCCCCCGTGCTCGCGAAGGCGCGCCGACTCGTGCACGCGGAGACGCCGACTCGCGGGGCTCGTGGGTGAGTCGTGGGGTCAGTGGCGGTGGCGGTGGCCGAGCAGGCGCACGCCGAGAAGGCCGGTGAGCAGCCCTGCGCCGACCAGTCCGACGGCCGCGCCCGGACCGGGGCCGGAGCGCACCGTCACCTCCGGGCAGATCATCGCGGGTCCCGGCACCGGCGGCGGCTCCTCCTGTTCGTTCTCCTTGGCGGTCGCGGCCCACGCCGTCACGAACAGCAGGAACCGGGACGCGAAGAAGGCGAAGATCAGCAGACCGAGGATGGAACCGAACGCCGCGCCGGCCGGGGAGGCCGTTACCACGCCCAGGTAGAACGTCATGACCTGCTTGAGGACCTCGAAACCGATCGCTCCGAACAGCGCCGCCCTGGCCGCGCTGCGCAGCGTCACCGGCTCGCGGGGCAGGCGGGCGATGACCCACAGGAAGACCAGCCAGTTCGCGGCCACGCCCAGCAGGATCCCGAAGACCGCGAGCAGCGCGCGCGCCCAGCCCTGGTCGGCGAGCCCGACGAACTCCAGCACCGTCGCGCCGAGCCCGCTGCCGATGGCGGTGATACCGAACGACAGCATGAGCGAGACCCCGAGACCGACCAGCGCAAGCAGGTCGAAGAGCAGCTTCTTCACCGCGTTGGGCGGCTCGCTGCGCTGGCCCCACTGCTCGGACAACGCCTCGCGCAGGTTGCTCATCCAGCCGATCCCGGAATAGAGCGCGCCCAGCAGACCGAACGCCCCGACGGCACCCGCCTGGTCGATCGCCGTCTGGATGATGCCGTTGAGGGTCGTCCCGAGCTCCCCGGGAACCGCACTCGTGATCCCCTGTTGCAGTTCGGTGAGCAGCTCGGGCTGGGACTGCAGCACGAACCCGGCGGCCGCGAACGCGATCATCAGCAACGGCACCAGGGAGAGCACGCTGAAGTAGGTGATCGCCGCCGCGTAGTGGTCACCGTGGCTCTCGGTGTACCGCTGGCCGGCCCGGATCAGATGGTCGAGCCAGGGATGACGCTCCCGCAGCTGCTCGAGCTTCGTCTTCTCCTCGTCAGCGGGTGCGACCCCGTTCTGCGTGGAGGCGGAGGCCGCCGTCGTCGGAGCAGCCACGGGGCGTCACCTCATGTCATCGGGGGAAGGAAACCGATCCTCTCGTGCACAGCGGCCAGCGTCGAACTGGCGACCTCACCCGCACGGGTGGCACCGCGAGCAAGCACCCGATCGAGTTCGGCCGGATCCTCCAGATACAGCGCGACCCGCTCACGCAGCGGCGACACGAAGTCGCCGACCACCTCGGCCAGATCCTTCTTCAGGTCGCCGTAGCCCTTGCCGGCGTACTCGGCCTCCAGCTCGGAGATCTTCCTGTCGGTCAGTGCCGAGTAGATCGTGAGCAGGTTGGAGATCCCGGGCTTGGCCTCGACGTCGTAGCGGATCTCGCGTTCGGTGTCGGTCACCGCGGAGCGGATCTTCTTGGCCGAGACCTTGGGGTCGTCGAGCAGCTCCACGATCCCCGACGGGCTCGACGCCGACTTGCTCATCTTCGCCGTCGGCTCCTGCAGGTCCTGGATCTTCGCCGCGCCAGCCGGGATGTAGGGCTCGGGAACGACGAAGGCCTTGCCGAACCGCGAGTTGAAGCGCTGCGCGAGGTCGCGCGTCAGCTCGAGGTGCTGACGCTGGTCCTCGCCCACCGGGACGCGATCGGCCTGGTAGAGCAGGATGTCGGCGGCCTGCAGGATCGGGTAGGTGAACAGGCCGATGGTGGCGCGGTCGGCGCCCTGCTTGGACGACTTGTCCTTGAACTGCGTCATCCGGCTGGCCTCACCGAACCCGGTCAGGCAACCCAGCACCCAGGCGAGCCGGGCGTGCTCGGGGACGTGCGACTGGACGAACACGGTGCAGCGGTCGGGGTCCAGGCCGAGGGCCAGCAGCTGGGCGGCGGCGTTGCGGGTGCGGGCGGCGAGCGTCTTCGGGTCGTGCTCGACGGTGATCGCGTGCAGGTCCGGGATGAAGTAGAACGCGTCGTGGTCGTCCTGCAGGGCCACCCATTGCCGGATCGCGCCGAGGTAGTTGCCGAGGTGGAACGAGTCCGCGGTCGGCTGGATGCCGGAGAGCACCCGGGGGCGGCGGTCTGCGTCGATGCTCGGTCCCGACGAGGGGGCCTCGGGGGTGGGGTCGATCCCGGTCATGGCGTCGATTCTCCCAGCTCCGCCAACCGGGTCGGCGGCGGCGCCTGCTCGACGTCGAACCGCACCGTGCCATGAGCGGCAGGGTCGCCGATTCAGCCGCGGCTCATCCCGTCGGCCCGCACCAGTACCGGCTGATCGTGACCGGCTAGGACCAGGTCCACGGCCAGCTCGGGCCGGGTCGCGGTTCCGGCGGTGGTGATCCGGGCCGCTGCGAGCTT
>NZ_JAAXKZ010000189.1 GCF_012911875.1 Pseudonocardia bannensis
GGTGCGGTGGGCGGGGCGGGGTCGGCCGGTGCGAGGCCGCCGCGATCCGCACCGCCCCGGCCGGACGCCGCCTCACCGGAGCGGCCCGCGGCCCCGTCGGCCGGAGCGGGCCCGGGTCCCCGGGTACCCGCGTCGGGGCCGCGGTCCCGGTCGGCCCCCGTGTCCCGGCCGGTGCCCGGCGTGGGATCCGTCGTGCTGGCGCCACCGGCGTCGGGGGCCGGTTCCGTCTCGGCGTGGCGGGGCGCGGTGCCGGTGTCGCGCGGCGCGGCGTGGCGGGGCGCGGTGCCGGTGTCGTGCGGCGTCGCTGCGGGAGCGGGAGCAACCGCCGGAGGGGCCGGTGCCGCCGCGGCCCGGGGCCACTCCGGGGCGGGAGCAACCGTGGCTTCCGGAGGAGCCGTGGGGGCCGCGGCCCCGGTCCGCGCCGGGGCGGCCGGAGCCGTGGCCCGGGGCCGCTCCGGGGCCGTGCGGGCGGCCTCGGGCGCCGCGACCTGCGCCCCTGCCGCGGAGGCAGTGCCACCCGGAGCCGACCGGACCGGAGGGGGGGCAGTGATCGTCGCCGCCTGCGCCACCGGCACGACCTGCGCGGCCGTCACGGGATCGAAGCCCTGGCCCGCATCGGGAGTGGCCGGAGCCGCGTCCTCCGGAAGGCCGGCCAGCTCGACCCCGGAGCCGGCGCGGGTGCCCGGGCCGACGGCCGACCCCTCGCCCGCGGCCTGGACGTCGTCATCGCCCGAGATGATCGGCTCGATCGGGCCGGCGCGCAGTGCCGCCACGGGAGCGGTCACACCGAGCGTCACCGCGACGCTCCATCGGACGAACCGTGGGATCTCCGTGGATGAGCTCATCGTTCTCCTTGCTCAGACCATGTCGAACTGCTCGGTGTGCACGCGCTGCGCCGGGATCTCCAGCTCGTCGAGGGCCGCGACCGCGCCCCCGACGAGGCCGGGCGAGCCGCACAGGAAGTAGTCGAGTTGGTTGCGCCGGAACGGCCCGGGCAGCACCGCCTCCAGCAGCTGCCGGTCGACCCGCCCGGTGGGCCCGGTCCACCCCTCGGGCGGCTGGGTGACCGTCTGCACGACGACGAGGTTCAGCCGGCCGGTCAGCTCGTCGATCTCGTCGGAGAACAGCAGCTCCGACGGCGTGCGCGCGCTCACCACCAACCGGTGCGGACGCCGGTCGCCCCGGTTGGCGAGCGTGCGCAGCATGCTCATCATCGGCGTGATCCCGACGCCGCCCGCGATGAGCACCAGTCCCGTCGCCTGGACGTGGTCGACCGTGAACGTGCCGTGCGGACCGTCGAGATACACCGTCCGGCCCGGGCGCAGGTTCGACAGCAGCCGGGTGTAGTCGCCGACGTGGCGGATCGTGAACTCGACGCGGCCTTCGGGCGAGGTCCCCGACGCGATGCTGAACGGGTGCTCCTCGGCGACCAGCACGGACCGGTGCAGCCGCAGCCAGGCGAACTGGCCGGGCGCGAACGTCATCCGGTCGCGGCGCCCGAGCTGCCGGCGCCGGGCCGGGCCCAGCACGATCGTGCTCACGGCCTCGCTCTCCCGGCGGATCTCCTCGACCCGGAACTCGTCACGGCTCGCGAGCAGCGGGCGCACCACCCAGCGGTTGACCACCACCGCCAGCAGGCCCAGCAACATCACGACGAACACGGTGCGCATCAGCGGGTTGCGGACGAGGTGGTCGAGCAGGAACACGTGCAGGGCCCCGCCGGTGACGACCGTGGCGGCGAGCAGCACGTGCAGCGCCCGCCACACCTCGTAACGCAGCGTCATCCGCCGGCGCAGCACGGCGAGCGCCACGAGAACCACCATGGCGACGGTCGCGACGGTGGCGGCGCGCGCCCGTCCCGGGGCGCTGGTCAGGTCGAGCAGCGCGATGTTGCGCGGATCGGCCAGCAGGACCATCGCGACGTGCACCAGCACGAGGATCAGGGCGAGCAGGCCGAGGTAGCGGTGCAACCGCATGAGCCGCTCGATGCCGAACGCCGTCGTCAGTGACCGCACCCGCGACCCGATGACCACGACCACGACGATCGCGGAGGTCGGTACGAGTCCCAGGACCAGCGCGAGTTCCATGGCCATCCCGGACGAGCCACCCGCGCCCGTGGCGAGCAGCAGCGGGGCCAGCAGGACCGTCACGAAGGACATGGCCCACAAGGCGCGATAGGCCGGTCGGATCACGAGCGGGAACGCTAGCCAGGCACGCCCCGCGGGCCCGGGGATCCTGAGAAGGGGGGTTGCGCAACGTCAGCCGTCCGGTCGGCCGGAGTCGGCGAGTGGCGTCACGACCGGCCGGATGCGCTCGCCCGGTTGCACCGATCGGACGTGCTGCTCTCAGGTGGTGGGCGGGACCGGCCGTTCGGCGCGGCGCCCGCCCGCCCACCATCGCGCCGCGGCCGCCTGCCGATCGCCGATTCGCCCGCTCGTGGTGCCAGCGCCGCAGGGAGCAGGCCGGGCGCCGTCCGGCGGTGGGATCTGGACGTCGCCGCTACCAGCCCTCCGGTGGGTCGACGAAGGTCTGCCCGAGCTCGCGGCTGAGCGTCATCGCCCGGCGCGCCCACTCCGGCGTCGCCCCGGCGAGCCCGCACGCCGGCGTCGGCACGGCGAGCTCGGCGAGCCGGGACCGGTCGAAACCGAGCCGGTCGGCGAGGTCGAACGCGCGGCGGGCCAGCGTCCGCAGCTCGACCGGCCGCGGCGGATCGACGGCCGGCACCAGGCCGAGGAACAGCGGCGTCCCGGCGTCCCAGATCTCGCCGAGTGCGTCCAGCGCAGCCGGGGAGGCCGTGTCCCCCGACACCGACGGCGCCGTCGCGTCGAGCCCGACGGCCGCGGCCCCGGTCGCGGCCAGCAGTCGCACCGGCGGGTCGTCCGCGCAGCAGTGGATCAGGACCGGCGCCGGCAGCCCGTCGACGAGATCGCGCAGCAGGTCGGTCGCCTCCGGCTCCGGCACCGCGGGGAGCCGCCCGTAACCCGAGGCCGTGGGGAGCGACCCGCGCAGCACGGCCGGCAGCGACGGCTCGTCGAGCTGGACGAGCACCCGCGCGCCGGTCCGCGACGCCACCTCGGCGATGTGCCCGCGCAATCCCTCGGCCAGGCTCTCGGCGAACTCCTGGACGGCTCCGCGATCGGTGAGCACCCGGTGCCCCGACCGCACCTCGACGCCTGCCGCGAGCGTCCACGGCCCGGCGGCCTGCACCTTCACCCAGGCGGGACGCGCGGGCTCGCAGGCCTCCTCGAACGCGTCGAGGTCGGTGCGCAGCAGATCGACGGCCCGCCGGTGGTCCAGGCCGGGCCGCGCGGTCACCCGGTAACCGGTCGGCACCACCTCGACCGCGATGTCGACCAGCAGCGCCGCCGTGCGCCCGATCATGTCCGCGCCGACGCCCCGGGCCGGAAGTTCCGGGATGTGCGGGAGCAGCGGCAGCTCCCCGACGACGGTCGCCGCCGCCTCCCGCGGGTCGGTGCCGGGCAGCGAGCCGACGCCGGTGGCCGCGCCGGCGGGCCAGCGCTGCGGGATCTCGGCCGGCTCGTCCGCTGCCTCATCGGTCCCGGCCACGACGAATCCCGCGGCGGTGCCGGTCGGACCGGGCGGCGGTTCCCCCGGCACCGCGTCGGTCAGACCAGCGGCGGCGAGGGCGGCGGCGAGCGGATCGTCGGGAGAACTCATGCCGCGCTGTGTACCCGATCCGTTCAGGACTTGCGGTAGCGGGCGTCGAACAGGCAGTAGACCCCGAAGATCCCCAGCCCGAGCGCGAGGACGAGCAGCAGCACCTGTCCGTACGGCTGCGCGCCGAGGGCCTTGAGCCCGGCGTCGAGGCCGACCGGCTGGTCCGGGTTGTAGCGGACGGCGGCGAGGATCAGCAGCACCCCGGTCGTGCCGTAGGCGAGGCCCAGGGCCGGCCAGCCGACCTGGCCGAGGCGGACGGCCAGCCGGGCGGCACGCGGCTCGGCTCGGCCGAGGTCGAGGTCGCGGCAGAAGGCCTTGCTGAGCCCGCGGTAGACCGCGTACCCGGCGAGGACCAGCACCCCGATCCCGATCAGCGCGAGGAGGACCCGGCCGCCCGGTAACTCGAGCAGCACCGCCGCCACGGAGCGCTTCGGCGTGTCCGCCCCGCCGGCCGCGGCCATCGAGCCGGCGGAGTAGGCCAGCACACCGAAGATCACCGCCTCGACGAGGTTGACCGCCGTGCGCAGCACGCGCCGGCCCCCCGTGACACCTCGGTGCCCCCAGATCGCCTCGGCGAGCTGCCAGATCACGAGGGCGCCGAGCCCGACCGCGATCACCCACAGCAGCACGACGCCGAGCCCGCCGGCCGCGATGGCCTGCAACGCGCCGGACTTGTCCGCCTGCTCGGAGTCGCCCAGCGCCACCTGCGCCGCGAGCCCGGCGATGAGCAGGTGCACCGCGCCGTAGGCGATCAGGCCGATCCGGCCCAGCGCGTGCACGGCGGGGCTGTCGGCCACGTCCTCGGCGGTGTCGGCCGCCTGTTCGGCGACACCGTCCGCGTCGCCACGGTCGCGCTCGTCGGACGGGGGCTCGGCGTCCTGGGCGTCGGCGGTCTGTCGTGTGTCCGGCACGGCGGGTACCTCCTCGGGGCGCGCGAAGCCTGACCGATTCGAGCGGTCTGCGCCAGTCCGGCGGGGAGGCTGGTGCGCGCCGCACCCGGGTGCTGGCACCCTGCCCCGCCCCCCCGTTGATCGTCAGGCTCTTCGCGGTGGATCTCGGACGCATGAAGCGGACCCTCCCCTCGGTCCTGGCGACCGTGGCCGTTGTCGCACTCGCGGCGGGCGTCGGCGCCGTCGCGTTGACGGCGGGTGCGCACCCGCAGGCCCAGCCGGTCGGCGCACATCAGCATCACAGGGGCCCCGCGGCCGGCGCCCGCAGCGTCACCGACCTGACCGGACCGCGCGCGGGCACGCCCGACGTACGGTTCGTGCTCACCGCCCGCACCGCCACCGTCACGCTCGACTCCGGTCGCCGCATCGAGGCACGCGGCCGCGACGAGCGGCACCGCCCCGGACTTCGAGGACCCCGCATTCACCGGTTCGATCGCCGGGTACGAGAAGTGTGCCTACGACAGCTGCGGTTACCAGCAGGTCTCCGTGATGGGCGAGGACTTCAGGTTCGCCGGGGCGCCGGCCACGCTCAAGGCGGGGCCGGCGATCATCCAGTTGATCGTCGACCTCGTTCCCGGCGCCGCCTCGGCGGCGCCCGGACAGTCCGGTGGCCTGCTGGTCGACCTGACACCCGGCCGGTACTTCCTGGTCTGCCCGGTGGGCGACGAGGGCGAGCAGCCGCACCACCTGCGAGGCATGATCGACGAGATCACCGTGACCTGATCCTCGCCAGGCCCCGGGTTCCTCACGATCGGCACTGCCGTTCACTTGGTGAACGGAAGTGCCGTTCGTGGCATTCGGGGTGTGGTCGGCGCGGGTCAGCGGGTAGCGGTGATCGTCGCGCTGCCGAGGACGACGTCACCGGCGGGGTCGGGGCGGTAGAGGGCGACGGCCTGGCCCGGTGCGACACCGCGGAGCGGCTCCGCCAGCTCGACGCGCAGCGCGCCGTCGCCGGTCGGCCAGGCCTCGGCCGGGGCCAGCCCACCGTGGGCCCGGACCTGCGCGACGCAGCTCAGCGGTCCGTCGGGGGCCCGGCCGGAGCTCCACACCGGGCGGGCCGCGTCGATCCGGCTCACGTCCAGGGCGGCGGCCGGGCCGACTCTCACGGTGCCGCTGACCGGCTCGATGCCCAGCACGTAACGGGGGCGGCCGTCGGCCGCCGGCCGGTCCACCCCGATGCCCTTGCGCTGTCCGACGGTGAAGCCGTGCACCCCGTCGTGGCGGGCCAGCTCCTCCCCGCTCTCGGCGTCGACGATCGGACCGGGCCGCGCGCCGATCCGCTCGGCGAGGAACGCCCGGGTGTCCCCGGACGGGATGAAGCAGATGTCGTGGCTGTCGGGCTTGTCGGCCACCCGCAACCCGCGGGCGGCGGCCTCGGCCCGCACGGTCGGCTTGGGCGTGTCGCCGATGGGGAACAGCGCGTGCGCGAGCTGGTGCGCGGTGAGCACCGCGAGCACGTAGGACTGGTCCTTGTCGTCGTCGACCGCCCGGCGGAGCACGCCGCCCTCGAGGCGTGCGTAGTGCCCGGTGCAGACCGCGTCGAAGCCCAGCCCGAGCGCCTTGTCCAGCAGCGCCGCGAACTTGATCTTCTCGTTGCAGCGCAGGCACGGGTTCGGGGTCTCCCCCGCGGCGTAGGCGGCGACGAAGTCATCGACCACGCTCTCGGTGAACTGAGCCGCGAAGTCCCAGACGTAGAACGGGATGTCCAGCACGTCGGCGGCCCGCCGGGCGTCGGCGGCGTCCTCCCGCGAACAGCAGCCGCGCGACCCGGCACGCAGTGCCGCGGGTGTCTCGGACAGCGCCAGGTGCACCCCGACGACGTCGTGGCCCGCCTCGACCGCGCGGGCCGCCGCGACGGCGGAGTCGACGCCGCCGCTCATCGCGGCCAGCACCCTCATCGGATCCGTCCCGCCGTCATCGACCGTCGGCGGCGACCGTCCGCCCGCTGTGCGCGGCACCGTTGCGTCCGGCGCGACGGGCCCGGTCGACGACCTGCCCGATGACCGACGCCACCGCGTCGACGTCCTCGGCCGTCGAGGTGTGTCCGAGGGAGAAGCGCAGCGAGCCGCGCGCGGTGGCCTCGTCGGCGCCCATCGCCAGCAGCACGTGGCTGGGCTGCGCGACGCCGGCGGTGCAGGCCGAACCGGTGGAGCACTCGATGCCGTGCGCGTCGAGCAGCATCAGCAGGCTGTCGCCCTCGCAGCCCGGGAAGGACAGGTGTGCGTTGCCGGGCAGCCGCGACGGGCCGCCGTCGATCACGTCGGTCCCGGGGTCGCCGTTGAGCCGTGCGTCCGGGACCGCGGCCAGCACCTTGCCCACGAGGTCGTCGCGCAGTCCGGCGAGCACCGTGGCTCGTCGCGGCGCGTCGGCGACGGCCTGCTCGACCGCGGTGGCCAGCCCGACCACCGAGGGGGTGTCCAGGGTCCCGGAGCGGACGTCACGCTCCTGGCCGCCGCCGTGCAGCAGCGGGGTGAGCGCGACCTCGCGGCCCAGCAGCAGCGCGCCGGCCCCGTACGGGCCACCCAGCTTGTGCCCGGTGAGGGTGAGCGCGTCGGCGCCGCAGGCGGCGAAGTCGATCGGCAGGATCCCGACGGCCTGGACGGCGTCGGTGTGCAGGGGCACGTCGAACTCGTGGGCGATAGCGGCGAGCTCGCGGATCGGGTTGACGGTACCGACCTCGTTGTTCGCCCACATGACCGAGACCAGGGCGACCCGCTCGGGGGCGGCCGCGATCGCTGCCCGCAGCGTGTCGGGGCGGACCCGGCCCAGCTCGTCGACCTCGAGCAGCTCGACGTCGGCGCCCTCGTGCTCGGCGAGCCACTCCGCGGACTCCAGCACCGCGTGGTGCTCGATCTCGGAGACCAGCACCCGGGTGCGGCGCGGATCGGCGTGGCGTCTCGACCAGTACAGCCCCTTGACGGCCAGGTTGTCGCTCTCGGTACCCCCGGTGGTGAGCACAACCTCCGACGGGCGGGCACCGACGGCGACCGCGATCCGCTCGCGGGCCTCCTCGACGTACCGCCGCGACCGGCG
>NZ_JAAXKZ010000018.1 GCF_012911875.1 Pseudonocardia bannensis
CCGTCCTTCGGGAAACCGGTGTCGTCGATGACGAACGCGCGTGGGTCGATGAACTCGCCCGCCCACCGCGCCAGCCGACCCCGAACCTCGACGTAGTCCCAGGTCGAGGACGTGACGAACTGCTGCAACTGCTGGTGATCGACACCGAGGCGGTCGGCCATCGGCTGCATCGACTTGCGTTTGCCGTCCAGCAACAACCCACGCACATACAGCTCGCCCTTGGCCCGCTGATCCGACCGCGCCAGACCACCGAGCATCCCGGCCGCGAACGCCTCCAGCCGCGGGCGGACCCGCGCCATCTCCTCCGGAGTCACGACCCGAACAAGATCACAGGCAGCGCCGGATCAGCGGGAACGACACACCTAACAAAGCCCTACTAGGGGTGGGTGCGGGACCGAGGCGGATGGGATGGAGCGGTCCTGGGACACCTTCGGTGGCCGCGCAGCGATCACCTTCCAGGACGGCGCAAAGTGGGCGGTCATCGCCGCGCGTGCGGGTGTCGCGGGCCGGGATCGGGGAAGGTTCCTGGCCCGCGGCGTCAGGTCACCGACCAGGGGGAGGGGTCAGGGGTGTGGCATCCGAACCCGGGCCTCACCACACCGAGAGCGGTCCGATGCCTAGATGCAGAGCGCATTGAGCTGCTGTCAAGGGTGAGTTGGGTTAACGAGCTGGAATGAAGTCCCTTAGGTAATTGCCGAGATCAGCAGCTCTCAGGCCGTGCCCCTCGAGCTGTGACGCCAAAGCGGTGGGGTTATCCCAACGGTCCGCAGCCAAACCAGCGGAGAAAGCGATCACGGCGTCCTTGAACCTTTGAAGGCCAGCCTCGTCGAGCACCTTCATGCGCTGTGGCGCAGCGGCGTCGTCATGCATGCGAGACGCCTTGTGCACCATGACGGGGGTGGCCTTTACGAGCTCCCCGTAACGCTCTCGGAACCAGTTCATATGTCCCGAGAGCTGGTCGGCGCAGTCCTTGTGAATCCGCTGCGTGTTCGACCCACTCTTGGCTTCGATGACCCAGTACTCCGACGGACCCAGCGCCCACAGGATGTCAGAGCCGCGCCTGGCCTCGAAGTCCGGTCGTTGCGAGGCGAAACCTAGGTGCAGGGCGAGCTGCAGCATGGCCTCTTCGAAGTCGTCCACCCGGGCCCTGTCCTTATCGAAGACGAGGTCGTTGACGATGCCCTGGAAGGCGAGCCGCAGCTCCTCCGCGGTCCCGTACTCCTTCTCCAAGAAGTCGGAAGCGCGGCGTGCTTGGTCAGTCTGGAAGTCCAGCTTCTTGTAGGTAATGCCGGACAGCGGGCGCATAACCTCGGAGTTCTTGTCTTTCGCGCTCGCCAGGATGCGTTGGGCCTTCGCGGGGTCGAGCAGGTTGACGTATGCCGCACGCTGCGCCTGGAGCCACCCCTCCTGCCGGGCTGATAGTGCCTTGAGCTCTGCCGCTTCGAGCACATCCGCTGCAGTCTTGTAGTCGCCCTTCTCCGCTGCATCGAAGGCCGCACGCCGGGCGATCGCGAGGTCAGACACGTTGCCTGGGGCCGGCCTGACAGACGACAGAACCCGCTTGGCCAGCTTCGTCCACGTTGGGTCCCGCTCAAGGGCCTGGTTGGCGGTCTTCATGATCTCCGCCATCGACGACCGCTCCATCTCCTTCGCCATCTGGTGCGAGAGCTTGAGTTGCGCCTGAGTGGCCGGGCTGAAGCGGGCGAGGGAGCGCGGGTCGACCACGAGGTGGTTAAGACGGGTGCCGAGGAGGAAGACGACGCAGTGGTCCTCGCTGCTGCGCACTCCGCGTCCCATGCCCTGCTCGATCCGCTGGATCTGCCGATCATCCGTGCCGGACTGGCGCAAGAGCTTGGTCTCCAGCCGGTCTTCTGCGGACCTCGCCTCTGGCAGCCCGTCCATCACCAGGATGCGGCAGGCCTTGCCAGGCAGGTCGATGCCGTCATAGCGGTTCGCGAACGCAACCAGGCCGACGTGTTCGTCGTCTTTGCGAAGCTGCCTCACGACTTCCTCCACCTGCGAGCTACCGTCCGTGACGACGAGCGCGCCGAACCGTGCCCAGTCCTTCGCCATGCCGTTACTCGGCGCCAGGACGACCACATTGTGCTTCATCGCCAGCCTGGCGATCTCCGCCTTGGCGTCCTCGACGATGAGGCCGGGGTTGATGCCCTGAGGCGCGAGGATCATGCGCTCGCCGATGTCTCCGGCCGTCGGGGGCGCGATGGGCTTCCGGACACTCTCCGGGTTGGCGCCGAACGTCTCGACTAACACGCTGTCATCGGCCAGCGTCGCCGTTAGGTACACGCGCCTCTTGGCGTCTGCGAACTCGGTGATGTGGCTGATCGGCGGGCAAGGCGGTGTGATCGTCACTTCCATGCCGGTGAAGACGACACGGCAGAGTTCCAGCACATCCTTCACTGCGGGCCAGACGTACCGGAGCTGTTCGGTGTCCTGGTGCTTGTGCAGCTCGGCACGAGCCGTCGCGATCTTGCTTTGCCATGCCCAAAACGGGACCTCGCTTAGGGCGCCGTAGCTCTCGTCGTCGATGTCCAGCAGCTCGGTCGGCGACGCCTGGTCCAGATCACTCCGGAACAAGGCCAGCAGCTGCCCGTACGCCTTGTGCTCCCGCCCAAGCCTGATCGACAGGTTCTCGCGAACCGTCGCCAGGGCGGCGTGCGCGTCATCGATCACGACGCTTCCAATGGGGGCTGGCTGGCGGCTCGGCCTTCGGTTAGAAAAGACAGTCTTGCCGTTGACCAGCTTTGAGGCGTTCACCACGGCGATAGCCCTGCCACTGGTGTACGCCGGATCGTCGGGATCCTCCACGGTTTGAATGCCGATACGTTTCGCTTCCTCGATGACCTGGCTGACCAACTGCTTGCCGGGCGCCACGTAGAGCGCCGGGCCGAGGTCCTCGTTGAGAAGGCTCTGCAGGATGACCAGACCGTCGATGGTCTTACCGCCACCGGTGTTCACCTTGACAACCAAATCCCGCTCCGCACGGCGGGCGTGCCACGCTTCCAGCACCTCGCCTTGGACGAGCCTCAGGTAACCGTAGCCGGGCTCCTTGTCGGGCAACGCCTCGTATAGCTCACGAGGATGAGTCGGAGCAGCAGTGTCCGGCCCGTCGAGCAGCTTGCCGAAGTCCATGAAGTAGTGAGCCCCCATCGAGTTGTCACGTGGCGCCAGACCAAGGCCTCCCGTGACCCACGCCTCACTCCAGAGAGTGTAGTGGCAGCGACAGAAAGTCATCCTCGCGGGTAGGACCTGCCCGATCCCGGGCGAAGTTCCTGGAAGAGCGTCGGTGCTCGACTCCGACGTTCATTTCCACGCGTTCGGGACTGTCCAGGCTTCAGTTGGCCCGGTCCGGGTAGATGGGGCAGGTCGCGGTAGCAGCGCCATCGAGGGCGTCGTGGCCTCGTGGCCTCAAATGAAGAACCGCTGACTCCGCACGTGCACGGTGTGACCGCTGACGTGCACGGATGCACCGCCTGTGCACCCTGCGACCAGTGACGAAAATTTTCGGTCTTCGCCCACTGCGGAGGCCGGTTCACGACGTTCGACTCCCGCGAGTGGGACGCGGGCTTCATCCCGTCCGACGCCGGCGGGTCCGCGGCTACGTCGCCGGGAGCATGACCTTGATGCGCGAGAACCATCTTCGAGACCGAGGGCAGGATCATCGAGTACCAGCCGAAGGACTCCACCATCCCGCCTGAGCTGTGCAGCTGACGCGGGGCATCGGTCGACGGCGGACACTCCGCTCGTAGCGCGCTCGGTCAGACGGCGCGTCGGGTCTCACCGTGTCGAGCTGTTCGACCTAAGTGGGGCCGTTAGCCAGCGACGGCGCCGAGACTCGCGTAGTAGCGCGGGACGTCTTGCGGTGAGGGCGAGCACTGGTCTGCTGCAGTCAGCATGGCGCACGGGGAGCTAGAAGGGGCTGGTCTCACGTGAAGCCGCGCGACAGGAGTACTGCCTCGACCTCGGCGGCGTGCCCGTGATCGTGTGGCCTGGGATCGACCAGAACGGCGAGGTCGTGACTCCGCGCCTCGACGAGCTCCCTGTCTGTTCCCCGAGCTCGTTCATCTCGTGGGGTGATTGGCAGCTGGACGGCAGGAGCCGCAGTACCACCGTGATGATTCCGCAGGAACTGAGCCACGTGTCGGACAGGGCGAGCGACACCTATCGTTCGCCGTTCAGCTGCCCTTCGAGAGCAGCGGCGACGGCCTCGAACTCGGCGAGGGCGGAGGTGAGGTCTTCGACGATCTCTCGGGCGATGATCGCGGGTGCGGGGAGGTTGTCGGTGTCTTCGAGTGACTCGTCGCGGAGCCACGTGATGTCGAGGTTCACCTTGTCGCGGCTGACGAGC
The DNA here is from genome assembly GCF_012911875.1 of Pseudonocardia bannensis. Classification (GTDB taxonomy): domain Bacteria; phylum Actinomycetota; class Actinomycetes; order Mycobacteriales; family Pseudonocardiaceae; genus Pseudonocardia; species Pseudonocardia bannensis. Next base: position 4,367 of record NZ_JAAXKZ010000018.1, read on the forward strand.
TCGTCGTAGGTGAAGGCCTTCCACCGTTCCGACTCAGTGCGCTCGTCGCGCGGCTTCCCCGGTAGGTACCCATCGACGAACTCGTCGAGGTGGTGGCGGCGCAGCGGGTTCTGCTTGAGCGTGAAGTGCTGGTTCGTGCGCAGGTCGTACACCCAGAGTCGCTGAGTCCACGGTTGCTCGGAGGCGGGCTTCTTGTCGAAGAACAGCACGTTGGCCTTCACGCCCTGGGCGTAGAACACGCCGGTCGGGAGCCGCAGCATCGTGTGCAGGTCGAAGTCGGCGAGCAGCTTGCGGCGGAGGGTCTCGCCTGCGCCGCCTTCGAAGAGCACGTTGTCGGGCAGCACGACGGCTGCGCGACCGTTGATGTCGAGGATGGTCATGATGTGCTGCAGGAAGTTGAGCTGCTTGTTCGAGGTCGTGACCACGAAGTCCTGGCGCTCGATCTCCCTGTCCTCGCGAACCTCGCGCCCGTCGGCGCCGATCATGGTGAGCGAGGACTTGCGGCCGAACGGCGGGTTCGACAGGACGACGGACCAGCGTCGCCCGGGGTCGGCGATGAGAGCGTCACGGACGTCGATCAGCGAGTCGCCGTCGGGTGTCCCGATGCCGTGCAGGAGCAGGTTCATTGCGGCGAGCCGGGCGGTGCCGTCGACGAGTTCGTAGCCGGTGGCGAACTCGTCGCGCAGGCTCAGTCGCTGTAGCGGTGTGAACTGTTCGGAGCCCTCCGCTGCGCGTTCGTGGGCGACGAGGAGGAACCCGCCCGTACCACATGCCGGGTCGACGACGGTGTCGTCGGCCGTGGGCTGGATGACGTCGACGATCCCGGCGATCAGGTCCCGAGGGGTGAAGTATTGGCCGGCGCCGGAGCCCTTGTCGGAGGCCCCCTTGGCGAGCAGCTGCTCGTAGGCGTCGCCCTTGAGGTCGGTCCCGGAGGCTGACCAGTTCTCCTTGTCGATCAAGTCGACGATGAGGCGCTTGAGCTTGGCCGGGTCCTGCACGCGGTTTTGTGCCTTGCGGAAGATCGTGCCGAGCGTGCCCGGCTGCTCGGCCAACCCGACGAGGATCTCGGTGTAGATCACTTCTAGGTCTGTGCCCTCGGCGTCAAGGAGACGCTGCCACGAGTACTCCTCGGGGACGATCTGCTGCGGCTTGAGCTTCCGAGTGGCCCGCTCGTGCGCCATCTTGAGAAACAGCAGGTAGGTCAGCTGCTCGGTGTACTCGATGACACCGACGCCGTCGTCACGCAGGACGTTGCAGTACGACCAGATCTTGTCGACCAGACGGCGGGACTCCACGGACATGCGGAGCAGTGTGGCACCGTGCTCCGACGGCTCAGTCGACACCACGGCTCTCCCATGCGCCGAAGGTCTGGCCTTCGCTGGAGACCCAGTTGGTGCGGCCGTTGCACGACGCCCGTCCCTGAACGAGGGCTCCTGCGGCGGAGGGCGACTTGAAGACGATGTCCCGGGCGACCCGGCCGACTCCACCCTCGGCAGTGATCGATCCGTCGGCGAGCAGACGCTCGTGTTCGGCCTGTCGTGCCGCGTGCTGCTTTGCCGTGCTGGGCAAGTGTTTTGGGTTCACGGGCGGGAAAACGGCGACGACCGCCGAGCCAGCGAGCACGGTGAACTCGCCGTCGACTTGCTGGGCGCGGGCGTCGACCTGCGCCTTGGCATTGATCAGCCGGAAGACGGGGGACTCCTGGGGCTCGACAGGTGCCTTTGGGGACGGTTTGACACGGATCGCGTTCACGCCCAACACCGGCAGTACGATCTGCAAGTGGGCCACGAACTCGTCCATGTCGGAGACATCGGCCTCCGGCAGTTTCGGGACCTCGGGCTCCTTGTCGTTCGCTAGGTCCACCCGGCCGGCTTTCTTCGCCAGCGCGATCAGCCGCGACTCCAGATAGCGGCCGTGTGCTTTTGTGATGTTCGCGTCCTTCGATGTGACGACGACGACGCGGTCCCAGAAATCCTTTCCGGCGACGTGTTGTTTGAGCCGATCCCCGACGATGTCGGATTCGCCGATGTAGCAGAGCGTTTCGCCCAGCTCGTCACCGCCGAGCAGGAAGTAGACGCCGGTACGCTGCGCCTCGTCGCGGGACAAGAGTTTTCCTAGGTCGGAGCGCGACGCGCTCACTACGTGGCCGGTCCAGTTCGTGATCTCTGCCGTTGTCAAACCGCCCGGCGTGCCGTCGACCAAGAACAACTTTATTTGCTTCCCGGTCATAGGGCGTACTCCGCCCGCGGCGGTGCATAAAGTGCGCTCAGCAAACCTCCGCATTTCGCGGTCACGAAGTGGCTGCCACTTCACGATCCTGCGCGTTGTCGCCGGTTAGATTCCCGGAGAATGCTGCTGCGAGAAGTGCCTTACGGAGACCGTCGCTCCGAGCTTGGGCGAGATCGAGCTCGTTGGTCAATCGATTGGCCTTGTCGCGCACCGAGTTCCACACTTGAATCATTCGACGTTGTGTTGCGAGTGGGGCAATTGGCATCGCGAACCGTTTGATGGTGGCCTTGTTTAAGGCTAGTTGCTGTCCACCTGAACCTCCACGCCGGGTCTCGAAGTACCGTTCCTCAAGGTAGGCGTAGACGTACTCCGGGAGGATCTTCGTTCCCGACACGCGAATCGACGCACAGTTCTGATTGTGTGCTGCCTCGACGTCTAGGATCGCAGCTTGACCACGAGTCTTTCCTTCCCCGATCATCGCGAGCATCACTGTGCCCGGCGGGTGGATACGGGTTCGCGGATTTCCCGCCGCAGATCGTGTGATGTGCTCCCGCGTCGAGGAAATGCGCCCAAACGAAACTTCACCACTCGAAACCCAGGGAAGGTCTCCCGCCCACAATTCCGGTACCGAGCGGGACGGTGTTGCGCCAACGCTGACCTCGAATAAGTCCCCTAGTCGAGCCCACCTCCATGTCTCCGGCACTGGCCATACTCGGTCGTCGCCCGACGGCGTGAAGTTGGTACGGTCACCGACAAGATCGGCACCCGTCCCTTCGGACAAGTCATCGTCGACCAGTTCGCCTCGGAGTCCGACTTGCAGAATCGATCGCATCATCGCTCGCGTTGCGGACTTCGCCCGGGAGAGCGTTGCAGTTGCCGAGTCGAGGTGGGAGAGGTGGCTTTCCAGGGTGTCAACGATGTGGCGTTGACGATCGATCGGCGCAAGAGGAACTGGCACCTCGCGAAGTTTCTGCTGTGGCAGATGCGCAATAGTTGACCCGGTGGCCAGTCGAGTTAGGACGCCGTTGTTTGCGTGGTGTTCCAGCAAATACCGGAGGTAGCGGTTATCGAGGTCCGCACTCGGACGAACCCGGTGAAGTGCCTTTTGGTAGGCCACGTATGTGCCACTGCCTGACCACACTGCCGCCCGCCCGATTTCTCCCCCCTCGCAGACCAGTAGATCACCGGTTCTTACTTCGAAGCGATCACGTAGTTCGTCAGGGAGCTCCATAGTCAGTAGGTCCGCAGTGTCGATGCGGCCCCACTGAACATTGATGTTCCGAAGGTAGGGCACCTCCGGATACCCGTTTGACCTACCGCGATCGAGCATCCTGCCGAGCGCTGTTTCAGCGACATCTCCCAACTTGACTACGGGCCACTTCACGCAGTCAGCTCCTTATTCAATTCGTCGATGATGTCGGCGGCGCGGTCCCCGAGGTCACGAAGGGCGCCGTCGATGCCGCCGCGCTCGGTGAAGGGCGCTTCGTCGAGGTCATCGGGGCTGATGCCGGCGGAGGAAGCGATGACGGAGACCATGCGGTCGAGCCACCACCTCTCGGTGTCGGTGAAGTGCACGCCCGCTTGTTCTTGCTGGGTGAGCCAGCTCACGTACTTCTCCCTGACGCGGTCGGCGTAGGGGACGAGTTGGTCGTCTGCGCCGAGGGTGTAGCGCAGCAAGGAGACGAGGTCGGTGAGCGATCGGCGAGTGCGGGCCTGTGGGCTTGCGCCGTGCTTGTGGGTGACGTCGATGGCGAGGTAGGCGTTCCAGATGAGGTCGGGCGTCCAGTTGCGGGGCGGGCGAGCGATGCGGTCGGCCAGCTCTTGCAGGTCGTCGTACGCGACGCGGCGGTCACGGGCCTCGCCCATGAGCTGGATCGCGGTGATCTCGTCGCGATGTTCATCGAGGTAGGCCTTCCAGGACTCGACGGTCGTCTGTGCACGGTCGGTGTCGACGACGCCGTGGGCGTCGAGGAGGGTGTCGACGCTGACCTCGTCGACTACGCGGTCGTGGGTGCGGCGCAGCTCGATGATGCGGTTGCGCAGCTCCGGATTGGCGGCGACGGGTTCGACGGCCTTCTCGATGAGCGCACGTATCGCCGCGGCTGGGTCCTCGGCGCCTTCGACGGCTTTCGCCTGGTGGTCGGGGTCCACGGCCTCGACGAGCCCGCGGACGACGTTCTTAATGGGAGTGCCGGCTACATCGTCGAGTTCGGTCCGCTCGGCGGGGGTTAGCTCGAGCTCCAGCTTGGCCAGGCGTGATGCGAGCGTGGCGGCATCGTCCTCGGTGAGGGTGAGGTTGGCGGCCTTGTCGAGCAGCTTCTTGAGCGGGACGGTCTTTTCGCGGTTGAGCGGTGGCTGGACGAACGGGTGCTCGGTGACTCCGATCGCGTCGATGAGCACGAAGCGGGTCTTGACCTCGGCGTCGGGTGTGACGCTTTGGAAGTCCGCGGGGGAGATCGTCCGGGCCCCGCGTCCCTTCATCTGCTCGAAGTACTGGGCGGAGCGGACGTCGCGCATGAAGAACACGCACTCCAGCGGACGGACATCGGTGCCGGTTGCGATCATGTCGACGGTGACGGCGATGCGCAGCGTCGGCGATGTGCGGAACGTCTGCAGCTGTGCCTTCGGGTTGGCGGCGCTGTAGGTGATCTTCGCGGCGAAGTCGTTGCCCTTGCCGAAGACCTCCCGCACGGTCGTGACGATTTCCTCGGCGTGGGCGTCGTCCTTCGCGAAGATCAGCGTCTTGGGCACGGTGGAGCGGCCGGGGAAGATCTCGGTGAACAGCTTGTCGCGGAACGTCTCGAGAACGGTCCGGATCTGGCTCTTGCTGGTGACAGCGCGGTCGAGCTGGGTGTTGGTGTAGTCGAGGTCGTCGTCGAGGGCTTCCAGGCGCTGCTTGCGGGTACGTCGGTCGACCTTGGGCACGATCGTGCCAGCCTCGATCGTGGAGCCCTGCTCGGTGATCTGCGTGCGGATGCGATAGAGGTCGAAGTCGACGTTGACGCCATCGGCGACAGACTCGGGGTAGGTGTACTCGGAGACGAGGTTCTGCTGGAAGAAGCCGAAGGTCTGTTTGCCGGGCGTGGCAGTCAGCCCGACGATGTGAGCGTCGAAGTACTCCAGCACGCGCCGCCAAACCCCGTAGATGGAGCGGTGCGCCTCGTCGACGATGATCAAGTCGAAGGCCTCGGGCGGAAGATCCGGCCTGTAGACCACGTCGACAGGCTTATCGGGGACGTACGTGTCGATGCTCTGGTCGTCGACGTCAGCGACGTCCTCGCCGCGTAGCGCCATGAAGACGCGCTGGATGGTAGAGACCGCGATTTTCGTCGAATCGGCCATCCCCGCTCGTCGGACCTTGTCGACGTTGTACAGCTCCGTGAATCGGCGGTTCTCGCCGGGCGTGCGGTAGTTCTGGAACTCGGCCAGCGTCTGATCGGCCAGGTTGTTGCGGTCGACCAGGAACAGGACCCGGCCGAAGCCGCCCCACTTGAGAAGGCGATAAGACAGGGTCACCGCTGTGTAGGTCTTGCCGGCGCCGGTGGCCATCTGGATGAGGCTGCGGCTGAAGTGCTGGTCGCCGAGGCTCTTCTCCACACCCTTGATGGCGGTAATCTGCGCGGGGCGCAACGGTGCCTCGTCGAGCGCTGGCAGGTGACGGACCTTCGCTCGCCATGTCGGGTGCTCTGGATCCGCGTCGGCTTCGCGGAGGATCCGGGCCAGCGTCGCGGGCCTCGGGAAGCTGAACAGACGGCGGGCCCTCGACTCGGGGTCGAACCCATTGGTGAAGTGCGTCTCCGAGCCAGAGGCCTCGAATATGAACGGGAGCCGACCGTCGCGCAGCACTGCCTTGAGCCGGACATCAGCGGGGAGTCCGTCGGCGTACATGGTCGACTGCCACTCGACCCCGCTCAGGGTGGTTCCCTCGGGCTTAGCCTCGATAACACCGACCGCCTTCTTGTCGACGTACAGCAGGTAGTCGACTCGCCCGTGGCCAGCCTTCATGACGATCTCGCGCACAGCGACGCCCTGCGCGGCGAACAGGTTCAGGTCCTTCTTGTCCTGCACTGCCCAGCCTGCGGCCGTGAGCTGGCGGTCGATGAGCAGGCGTGCGCGCTGCTCTGCAGCGAGCCGGCCTGCGTCAACCTGGGGCGCCATCACGGGTGAGGATTCCACATCCGTGGTCCGCTCGTTACCTCTGGTGACCTAGTGTGAGATCACGATTGTGGTCGTACGTCGATGCTGGCGCCCACTCTGGCCGCCAGTCGGTTAGGGGTCGAGCGGTGCCGGTTCGCCGGGCGCTCAGGGCCGCGCGGGCCATGCAAGTGCCTTCGAGTGCTTCCCGGTCGACACCGGCGAGCTCGAAGAATCGCTGCCACTGCGCGTCGGGGACGGGCACGGCGCTGCGGACGAACTTGCGTCGCGTCTCGGCCCAGTCGCCGAGGACGGAGTCGTTGCGGATGGCGTCGAAGGTGACGGGGCGGGCGAACTTTGCGATGACGTCGTAGGTGCAGACCGGCTTGCCGTGGAACTGGCGACCGGGCAGGTCGAGGGGTACGGCGTCGGTGCGGGCGACGATGAGGTGAGAGATGTCTTTGCGTACTCGGGATCGGTAGAGCAGTGCGAGGTCGCAGGTGCGTGTGGTGGGTGCACAGGTCCACCAGCCGCCGGCGACGAAGCCCGCGCCGGGCTCGAATTCTGGCGGTCTTGGCCTTCCTCGTTGAGGTAGTAGTCGGGGCCGGCGACCCAAAGCCAGCGCTATGGCTGACGTGAGGCGGTGGCCGCCGTCATTGGAAGGTTCCCGCTTCTGCGTTGGGCGAGTCAGCCGCCGTCGCGGAGGCATCCGGGGGCACGGGAACTAGTGGCAGAATCGGTAACAGCCGGCCCGCCATCGGGCTCGCCTCCCGATACCGGCAGCCGACTGGCACAAGACCGGCCCGCAACGGCCTGCCTTCAACCGAGGTGCGCAGCGGTCGTCAGGCTGTGGCCTCTGCCGGGGCAGATTCAAGTCGTTCAACATCAACGATGATTGAGTGAGCATCCGGGTAGCGCTGCTCAACCTCATTCGTGGTGCACTTGCGAACAATCCGACTTATCTCGTCCGTGTCGGTGCGTGGTAGTGAATCCTTGCCAGTGAAGATGTACGAGAGCACCCAGCCGATTGAGTAAATCTCGTTGAGGACGTCGTACTTCTTGAAACTTGCGAGCATCGGATCAAGTATCGTTCCGCGCATCTCAGTCCTTGATCGAGTGAACTCCGACGAATGGTCTTTCGCCAGTCCGAAATCGGAGAGTTTGACCAATACCGCCTTGCTCGCATAGACTTTCAAGAGGACGTTTTGCAGGCTGAGGTCGCGGTGAAGCAACTTCTGGCCGTGAATGTAGCTTACCCCGTAGAGGAACTGGAGCGCGATCCGCTTACGAGTAGCGAAGCTCAGGTGGTTGTTCCGCTTTGCAATGTACTTCCGAAGTGTTTCGTGGCAGAACTCCATCGTGTACTCGTCGCGAGCTTCGTCGTAGCGATAGACTTCAACGACATATGGAAAGCTAAGTCGCTTTAGGATATTGAACTCTTCTCTAAACCGGTGCAAGTCGCGCGCGTCGAGGCCTTTCTTGGCACGTTTAACCGCGATCGTGTTTCCATAATCAGGGTCAACAAAGGAGAAAACCTGTGCGTACGAACCCTCGCCTATCAGTTGAAGTCTCACAGCTCGGCTCTGCTTCTTTAGCTTTATCGTCGTCTCGGATCGGAGGAAAACCGGCTCGTACTTGACAATCTCGATGGGCTCGAAATCTTCGGGTACTGTACTGCCGCCGCCTGTTGAGAGCCACGGCCTGCACCGTCGTACAGCGGCCTCATAGTCTTTGCGGAATGAGACGTCAAGTCCGATTCGGCGCAATGTTTCGATGGTCTCAGACAGCTCGTCGATTAATGCTATCAACGCCCGGCTATTGTCGGCCCAGTAATGGCGAGTGGACCTTGCTCTGTCGTTAATTGCAGTAAAGTGCTCGTTCAACTTCTCATGTAGGCTTGCGAATACCCGCCCGAACCGCTCGTCGTCGGTGTACAACCGCGTGAAAGTGTCCGACACGGGCTCCTTCGCGTACTTGTCCCTGAGGTCACCGAGCATCAACTCCACACGATCAGCCACGTCCTGTAGCCCTCCCTCGCGCTTCGCTCATCCCCGACACAGCACTGCACCGACTCATGGCCGCGCGACACGGTCGCTCAAAGCTCCGACGATATCGTTCTAGTACTGTAACGGCAGTTGATCAGTCGGGTGGTGATTCGCCGCGGCGGCGGTAGTGGCAGGCGCGGGCTCGATGCAACGAGATCGCTGGGTGCGTCGTAGAGCTGAATTGACGCGGTCGTGACACGCCATGTGACACGAAACCCAGTCTGGCGGGGCTTTCGTTGATGCTAGGGGTGCCGAGGCTGTGGCCAAAGTTGCTGGTAGAGGCCCTGGACCACGCCGCACGACTGCCTTCCAAACTGGCTACGCGGGTTCGATTCCCGTCGCCCGCTCCACCTGGTTGACCAGCGAGAACGACGGCCTCTCTCGATCATGGGAGGGGGCGTCGTTCGCGTTCGTGCCAGATTCGTGCCAGTTCAGCCCGCGCGGCTCACCCTGCCGCCTCCTCTCCGGCGGCCCGCGCCTCGCGGATCATCAGGTCCAAAGCCTCGGCAATCCTGCGGTCCCGCTCGCTCGTTGCGTGCTGGTAGATCAGTGCCGCCCGGGTGCTGCCGTGGCCGATCCGGGACATCACCTCGCGCAGTGTCGCGCCTGTCTGCGCGGCCAGCGTGCCGCCCGTGTGGCGCAGGTCGTGCAGGTGTAGCAGCGGATTCGCGCTCGCGTTCCGAATCGCCTGCTTCCAGATCCGGTTGAACGAACTGCGGCGCGGCGACGCCCCCTTGGGGCCGACGAACAGCAACCCGTCTGGGCCGGGTTCCGCGTACAAACGGAGGTGCTCGCGGATCTCCGGGAGGATCGCGGCCGGCAGCGTCACGGTGCGCTTGAAGCAGCGTTCGACGACGTTGCGGTTGGCGTAGCGGTCGGGATCGAAGGCTGGTGGGCGGCCGCCGCGGGAGCCCTTCGCTTGGCGGCGCGTGATCTGGTCGCTCTTCTCCGGGCTGGTGAACGCGATCCCGCGTGCGCGCATCGCCCTCCGGGTGGAGGGGTGGGAGTAGGCCTTGTCGGCCAGGACCCGGTCGGGGCGTTTGCGGGGTCGGCCAGGTCCGTCACGGCCGACCGAGATCTGGTCGAGCAGCGGGAGTAGTTGCGGGTTGTCCCCGGCCTGGCCGGGGGTCAGGATCACCGACATCGGCAGTCCGCGCCCGTCGACGGCGAGGTGGATCTTGCTGGTCAGGCCTCCGCGGGACCGTCCGAGGGCTTCTCCGTCGACGGCGAGGGCTTCGATCCACCCGGTGGTGCAGCCCCTTTTTTCCGGGCCCCGGCGGAGTGCTGGTGGGCCCGGACGCTGCTGGAATCGACGCTGAAAGTCCACTCCACGTTCCCGACGGAGTCGTCCTTGACGATGACCTGGTCGAGGATGCGTTCCCAGGTGCCGTCCGCGGTCCAGATCCGCAGGCGTTCATGCGCGGTCTTCCAGGGTCCGTAGCGCTCGGGCAGGTCGCGCCACGGGGCGCCGGTGCGCAGCTTCCACAGGATCGCGTTGATCACCTGTCGGTGGTCTCGCCACCGCCGACCCCCGCTCTCGACCGGCGGCAGCAGCGGCTCGATCCGGGCCCATGACTTCTCCGTCAACTCACCACGTCCCACCACCAAAACATGATCACCGAGACCAGGTCAGACCCCTTACAGGACACGCCCCAAGTAGCAACGACCTCGGGCAGCAGGGCCCAACCGTGGACGTCTCACCTACGTTCCCGTCGATGCGCCACCCGCGTCGCGCTCTGCCTCGTACTCGGCCTTGTGGAATTTCGCAGGGTGAACGATCCGTCCGGTGTCGCTGCGGTGCTCGGTGGGGGAACCGCACCAAAGGCACTCACCTGAGTCGTCATAGCGCAGCTGGTTCAGCAGCTCGGCGTCGCGGTCGTGTCGTTGTGGGCGGCGGATGTGCAGCGAGCGCTGTGTGCTGCGCGCGGGCGGTTGTGGCGGTGGCGCCGCCGCGCCTGGGCCAGTGGGTTGCGGCGGTTGCTGCTGGGGAGGAATCGAGTGGCTCGGCGGGGTGGACGGCGCCGGTGCGGCGGTGCCCCCGATCGCCATGCGGATGGCTTCCTCAACTTCGAGGGCGTGCCAGTCGCGTGGGTGGACCGCGTGTCCGTTCTCTGCACGGTGCGGCCCGGGGTGGCCGCACCACATGCAGCCGCCGATCGCGTCCACAGCAGCCCTGGACTCGATGTCTGCGCGGAGCTGTGCGGCGCGGGCCTCGGCGGCTTGCTTAGCGGCGGCTGCTCGCTTTTCCGCCTGCGCTGCGTTGACCTTCCCGACGATCACGCCCACCACGCCGATCACGATGACGGCGACCAGCAGGCTGCCCAGCACCGGCGACGCCTCGAAAGCCTTACCGATGAATCCGACCACCATCAGCACACCGATGATGCCCAGGCAGCCGAGACATCCGCTGGTGTTCTGCGACTGTCCGTGCTGGGTCTGGGTGTTGACCTGGTTGACGTTGACGTTGACGTTGATCGGTCCGTGCTGATCGGCCATGAGGGGCGGTCCTGGGGTTTGCAGCGGCAGCGAGTGTCGCTGTGTGATCGCGCGGGCCTCGACCCGCGTTACCGAGCACCTGCGTGGCCTGCTGAGACGCGTGCGCGAACGTGAGGCCCCTCCAGCGCAGCAGCCCACTCGATCGTTAGCAGGAGTCGTCAAGATTTGATGAGGGCATGCCCGATGTCCGCTGGCCACCAGTGAGGAGTCGACGCACTTGGATGCCGCCACAGCCGATCTGGTTCGCGGCGGGTTGTGCGTCCACCGGGTCTCCCGGTGATCGCGGGCCTAACGCCCGCAGTCCACACCTCGCCCACACGGACCGGGCCAGCGTGGCCCCGATCAGGACCGACAGCCTCGGTAGGTTGCCCTCTGGGCCGCTCTGGCTGGTTGCACTTTCGGTGGCAATCACTCGCATGCGCGGGCTGTCGTACCCGCCGCAGTGGCAGGAGGACCAGCCATCCGTCGCGCCGCGACTGTCGCCGATCACACCGGCGCAGACGTCGAAATCGTGTGTCCCGGTCGTTGGGGCGCCAGCGCGGAACGGGTGTGCTGCGGCGCTCGTGCCAGATGCGTGCCAGGTAGGGGGCGCTCTCGTGGTCACTGACGGATAACCACGGGCGCTCGGACACAGCGGCGGCCCGGTGGAGTGAGCGGCTGCGCTGCCCGGTGTGGCAGGAGTCCTTCGCCGCCCGAGCCGGGTTCCCGCAGGACCACCCGCTGTTCGCAGGCCACCTTCCGGCTGGTCGCGCCCGGCTCCGGCAGGCGCTGGTCGGTCACGATGTCGTGCTCGCGGTGGGTGCCCCGGTGTTCCGGCAGTACCCGTACGGGCCGGGCCCGCTGGCCGCCGACGGCACCACGGTCGCGATGATCACCGACGACATCGAGGACGCCCACCACAGCCCGGTCGATCTCGCCGTCGTCGCTCGGCCCGCGCCGGTCTGCCGGTTGCTCGCCGAACGGGTGCCGAGGCGGACGGGAACGGCCGTGCCCCGGCTCGACCGCACCCCGCCGCGTCCCCCGCAGACCGGGGAGCCGCTACGGGCCGCGCACGTGATGGCTGCGCTCGCGGAACGGATCCCGGCCGACACCGTCGTGGTCGAGGAAACCCCGTCGAGCCGCCCGGAGCTGCATCGGTTGCTGCCGGCGCGCCGCCCGCTGGGGTTCCTCAGCGCGGCAATGGGCGGGTTGGGGTTCGCCATGCCCGCGGCGATCGGCGTGCGGATGGCCCGGCCGGATGGCCCGGTGGTCGCCGTCGTGGGCGACGGGTCGTCGCTGTACGGCATCCAATCATTGTGGAGCGCGGCGCACTACGGCTGCGGGGTGCTGTTCGTGGTCCTCGCGAACGGCCGCTACGCGATCATGGACCGGCTCGCCGAGCAGCACGGTAACGGCAAGGCGCCATGGCCGGCGTTCGAGGAGGTCAGCGTGCACGGGCTGGCCCGGGCTCTCGGGTGTCCCGCTCAGCGGGTCGAGAGCTACGACGCGCTCGTCGCGGTCCTCGACGCGGTCGTACCCACTCTGACCGGGCGTATCGAGCCGTTGGTTCTCGAGGTTGCGGTGGAGCCGGAGCCGACGTTCGAGCCGTGACCGTCAGGATTTCTCGTCGGGATAGTCCAGACCGAGCATCGACAACAGGCGCTGACAGTCCTGGGCATCCACGGCCTGTTTGGCGACGATGCGTGCGGCCTTGTCACTGTCGGCCGCCTGCCGGAGCTTCTCGGCGGCGCGCGCGTGTGCGAAGTGGTTCTGCTCCTGGACGGTGCGCGTTGGCCTTTCCCACGTCATGTGGTTCCTCCTCCAGCCCAACCGCGGCGGACCGGCCCGACCCGTGCCGGCAAGACCGCAGGCCATCAGGCCCGTCGGCGTTCCCCGAGGTGGGCGGTTTGGGTTTCATGCCGATCGGGGCATCGGGCGAGCCGGCTCGACGACCTTCGCGGTCGGTGGGATGGTGGTGGTGCGAACGCGCGGGCCGACGCCATGTCGGTGCTCCCGTCCCCGGTCGAAGAACCGACCGGCCTGGGTGCGCCGAGAACGACGCCCGCTCCACTGCCGACATCGGAATGCTCTCGACGCCGCCGACCCTACACCGCCGGTACTGGGCGGGCGCCGATCTGCGGGGCGGTGATCACGAGCTCGTCTCAGGCCGCGGAGGCCAATCGGCGGTGCAGTCCGCCGAGGACGATGTCGAGTCCCTCGTCCAGTTCCCGCGCGCCGTCATAGGTGGCGAGAGCGGATGCGAGAGATCGAAGATGTGGCTCTGGAGGAACCCGAAGTACAACCGGTAGGCGTGCAGGGCGCCGTCCGGGCCGAACCCGGCGTCGATGAGCAGCTCGAGCAGATCCTCCAGCAGGCGCAGCGTGCCGCGGGGACGGAGCGCCAGGGGAGTGGCCAGTGGCCGGGTCACCAGCAGCGGGACGACGTTGGGATGGGCTACCGCGATGGCCCGGAAGGCATGGGCGGTCGTCCGCAGTGTCGCCTCCCGGTCCCCGTCGGGAGCGGTGGAGACCCGCAGCTAGGCCAGCACGAGCTCGACGATCCCGTCGAGCAGGGCGTCCTTGCTGGGTGCGTGGCGGTAGAGGCGCATGGGGTCCCGGTCGATTTCTTGGACTCGGAGCGGGTGGTTCGTGCGGGCTTCGCACGTGCGGTCTCGCAGCACTCGCGCACAGCGGAGGACCGGCATGACCGAAGGAACCGTGATGTGGTTCGACGCCGAACGCCACGATCGAGGCCGATCCACCCCCGACATCCACGGCCTGACGCCGCGTTCGCGGTGCTGACGGTTTCCGGGCTACCGGTTCCGGTACGTTCTGCTCAATTCCTAATCCCATTTCAGGACGTGATTCAGCGGATTGTTTCGCCTTTTTCGTCGCTGCGGATACAGGATATGTCGACGGGGCGTGGTGGCCACGGTCGCGGGACCTGCCCGTCGAACTGAGGGGGCATCACTTCCGACGCCCGCCCTGGCTCTCTCTCGATGTACGGCGGCGTGGCGCGGGCACCGAGGACGTTCGGGGCCGATCAAGCCGAAGGTGTAGCCCGGACCACACGATCAGGTGGCCAGCTGCGAATCGGGGCCCGAGAACGTGCACACCTGGTTGTGAACCCTCGCCCTGGAGGCGGCCTCGTTCTCGTCGGTGTACCGAGTCGGTCGGTGTCGTCTCACCCACCGCTAGCCGTGGCGAGATCGACGGTTCCCGGCGGTGTGGGCGGCGTCACTGGATGGGGACTGCCTCGTTGCCGCGCTGAGGAGCTGCTCGAACCTCACCGGACCGTGCCCTCCCCGGGGCTCGGTCGGCTCGTCCGTGGCAGCTGCCTCTGCCAGCTCGAGCAGCCCGCGCTGAGGGGATTGCACGTTGACTGTCTTGCTCCGATCTACTCATGGGTCCCTGCTCCGCCGCGGCCTCGCGGCGGCCGTGGTCGCCGTGGCAGCCATGGGCATGCTGCTGATGAACGGCCTCGCCGGGCCGTGGGCGTTCGCGGCGACGACGTCGGTGGTGCTGGGGGCGGCGGAACCCTTCGCGGTGCTGGCCGGCACGGCGGTGACCAACGCGGGAGCCTCGACCATCTCGGGCGCCGTGGGCGTCAGTCCCGGCACCGCCATCACCGGCTTTCCGGAGGGGGAGGTCACGAACGACCCCGCCGCGGCGCAGGCCCAGTCGGCCCTCAGCGCCGCGTTCACAGAGGTGGGGGAACGCACCGAGCCCCCCACCCCGCTCACCGGTGAGATCGGGGGGCAGACGCTCGCACCGGGTCTGTACGCATCCTCGGCGGCGGTGACCCTGAACGGCACCGTCACCCTCGACGGACAGGGCGACCCGAACGCCGTGTTCGTCCTCCGCGCAGCGACCACGTTGACCGCCGCCGCGAACAGCACCGTGGTCCTGACCAACGCTGCTCAGGCGTGCAACGTGTTCTGGCACGTCGGGACCGCCGCGATCGGGGCCGAGAGCGCCTTCGTGGGCTCCCTCCTGGCGGGGACCTCCATCACGACCGAGACCGGCGCGGCCGTGAACGGACGACTGCTCGCGCGGGACACCACGGTCACCCTGAACGACACCACCGTCACGCGGCCGACGTGCCCGAGCAGCGGCGGCACCACGACCCCCGGGAACACCAGCGGAACCTCCACGAGCGGCGCCACCACCGGTACCACCGCCACCGACGGCTCCAGCGGATCCGGCGGCTCCAGCGGCACCGGGGTGACCGTGCACACCGACCAGATCGACGCCGTCGACAGCGTTCAGGGCGTCGGGGGCGACGGCGGCAACGCGGGCAACGGAGGAAACGGCGGCAACGGAGGGAACGGCGGCGCAGGCGGAAACGGGGGTGCCGGCGGGAACGGCGGTACCGGTGGCGCCGGTGGCAGCGGAACCGGCGGCGCGGGCGGAACCACCGGCAACGGCGGGAGCAGCACCGGCAGCGGCACCGTGATCATGGTCCCCGTCCTGAGCCCGGGCAGCACCGCGACCGGAGGTGGGAACGCGAACAGCGGAAACGCCAACGGCGGCAACGGGACCGGCGGTAACGGCGGCGCTTCCACCGGTGGCAACGGCGGGACCGGGGCCTACGGTGGCAACGGCGGCGGCGGGGACGACGGCGGCTCGGGTGGCACCGGCGGCTCGGGCGGCGACGTCGAGATCGAAGGCCAGGACCACGACAAGCACCGGTAGTCACCCTCGCCGGCGCGCTCGGAGCGGCCCTCACCCCGGCAACGCGGTGAGGGCCGTTTCCGTGCCGGCGGGGAGACGCGGTACCCGGCCCGAACGCGGTCAGCCGCCCGCCATGGCACCCACGATCAGGAAGGGCTCGGCACCCCGTGCCACCGCATCGGGCAACGGGGAGTCCGGCGGTTCGTGGGACAGGTCCTCCTCGCAGGCGAAGAAACGCACGAACGAGCGGCGCCGATGGGTGCCGTGGTCGCGGATGGTCCCGCGCAGCATCGGATAGCGGGACTCGAGCGCGTCGAGGATCGAGCGCTGGGTGGGCGGGCCGCTGACCTCGAGGTCCACCGGACCGGTGACGTGCGCGAGCGTACGCAGGTGCTGCGGGAGCACCACCTTGACCGTCATGGCAGCGTCTGGACTTCGACGGACAGCACAGCCGGAAGGTCCCGGACGATGGGCGCCCAGCTGTCCCCGGCGTCGGCCGAGACGTACACCTGCCCGCCCGTCGTGCCGAAGTACACGCCGCACGAATCGAGCGAGTCGACGGCCATGGCGTCGCGCAACACGTTGACGTAGCAGTCGCGCTGCGGCAGACCGTTCGTGAGCGGCTCCCACTCGTCTCCGCCCGTCCGGCTGCGGTACACGCGCAGCTTCCCCTCGGGCGGGAAGTGCTCCGAATCGCTCTTGATCGGAACGACGTACACGGTGTCCGGCTCGTGGGCGTGCACGGCGATCGGGAACCCGAAGTCGGTGGGCAGGTTCCCGCTGATCTCGCGCCACGACTCGCCGCCGTCGTCACTGCGCATGACGTCCCAGTGCTTCTGCATGAACAGCACGTCGGGGCGGGACGGGTGCATCGCGAGGTTGTGCACGCAGTGGCCGACCTCGGCGGCAGGATCGGGAATGCCCTCGGAGCGCAGGCCGCGGTTCACGGGCCGCCACGACTTGCCCGCGTCGTCGGTCCGGAACACCCCAGCGGCCGAGATGGCGGCGAACATCCGCCCCGGGTCTCTCGGGTCCAGGAGGATCGTGTGCAGGCACATGCCCCCGGCACCGGGCTGCCAGTGGGGCCCGGAGCCGTGCTCACGCAGTCCGGAGAGCTCCCCCCACGTCTGCCCGCCGTCGACGGAGCGGAACAGCGCCGCGTCCTCGACCCCGGCATACACCGTGTCCGGGTCTGTCGACGATGGCTCGAGGTGCCAGACGCGCGCGAACTCCCAGGGGTGTGGGCTGCCGTCGTACCACTGGTGCGTCCCGGGGACGCCGTCGTAGGTGAACTCGTTGCCCACCGGCTGCCAGGTCGTGCCACCGTCGTCGGAGCGCTGGATCACCTGCCCGAACCAGCCTCCGGACTGCGACGCGAACAACCGATCCGGCTCAGCGGGGGACCCCGTGAGGTGGTAGATCTCCCAGCCCGCGAAGTGCGGACCGTTGACGTCCCACTCTTCGCGCTTCCCGTCCGACGTCAGGACGAACGCGCCCTTGCGTGTACCGACCAGAACCCGTACCCGGCTCATCGGTTCTCCTTCCGAGGTTCGCAGCGCACGTACGTGTTGACTGCCGGCGGACCGAGAACTCATCGCTTGCCGCCGCGCGGTGTCATGCCAGCAACTGCAGCAGTTGCTGCCGGTCCGGACCGGGCACCCGGGACGGGGGCGCCGAACCGAGCCGCTCGACGGCGTCGGCGACGTCCGGTCGTTCCTGCACCTCCTGGGGCAGCGCCAGGCACGTGACCGTCTCGATCAGGCCGCGGAACACGTCGGGATCCTGGACGGCGGCGGCGAGGAACCGCGACGTGCGGATATCCGGCGGGGGCGGCTCGGTTCCGGCTCGCAGGGCGTTCATCTCTGCGATCCGTGCCCGGTCCGCCACGATCTGGTTCCAGTAGAACGGCGCCACGGTCTGCTCGGTCAGGGCGTCCCACACCTCGGCGAACCGGGCAGGCTGGTCGAGGTGCGCCCGCACGGTCTCGCGTAGCAGTTGCGCGTGCACGAGGCCGACGCTCAGTCCCCGGCCGGCCGAGGGGTTCGTGCAGGCCCACGCGTCACCGACCGCGGCGAAACCGGTGGCCACCGGGCGACCGTCGACGACGAACCGCCGGTAGCGGTCGAGGATCCCGGCCATCGCCAGGACCTCGGTGACCGGCGCACCGTCGAGCCAGTGCGCGTGCGCCGGGCACGCCCGGACGACGCGGGTGAAGCACTCCGGGGCGCGCACGGACTTGAGTGCGGCGTCGCCGGTCGGCCCGAACAGCGTCACCGACCAGGTCCCGTTGTCGCCGGGCAGCGTCAGCAGGGAGAAGCAGCCCATGGGCGAGAGCATCGGCGCGCGGCGTGGCGGCAACGCCGCACCGCGGAAGTACCGGGTGTAGTAGACGAAGCCGCAGTCCTCCGAGCGGACATCCGGTTCCCGGGCCCCGAGGCCGGCCAGCCAGCTACTCGAGGGCGTGCGCCGGCCGGTCACGTCCACGACCAGGTCGGCGCCCAGACACTCGCCCGACGCCGTCCGCACCCCGGTCACGTGCGGCGTGCCGCCGACCGCAGGGGTCCCGTTCAGCAGCCCGGCCACGCGCGTCCCGCGGCGCACCCTCACCCCGGGCTCCTCCTCGGCGAGCCTCGCGACGACCGACTCGACGACCGGCCGCCGTCCGGTGACGAACCGGAACCGGTCGTCTCCCGGCCGCGGGGATCGGTCGGAGATCGACGGCGGGAGCGGGTAGAGCGGGTCCACCCACACGCATCCCGCCGCGAGCAGCCGCGTGCTCAGCCCGGGGATCTCCTCGTCGATGACCGACCGGAAGCGTGGGAACAGGTTGTGCGGCTGGCGGAACTGCGCGACGCCCGAACGCCTCCACGAGGTCCACGCCTCGACCGGGCCGGCCGGCGGCCCGTCCGCATCGGCCTCCAGCACGCTCACCGTGTGACCGTCGCGCGCCAGCATGACCGCGGCGCACATACCGACGACGCCGCCTCCGCACACGACGATCGACCCCATGCGCCCTCCCCGTGCCGCGACCGCTGACGGGCCGCCACGGTCGCCGCGATCCGCCCACGACCGCCACGGCCGAAAGTCTCGATCCGCGCGCCGAGACCGTTTCGCGGCGGAGGAACCGCATGAGCCACGACCCGGGGTGGTCAGCCGAAGCCCGGCACCCAGCGGGCGACGATGCCGCGCGCGGCGACCGTGCAGTCGAGCTGGGCGAGGATGTTCATCCAGCCCGAGAGCACCCGCAGGACCAGCATGGGCTCGGCGGGCAGGTTCAGCGCCCGCCCGGTCTCGCGGTGGGCGCGGCCGGTGACGTTCGCGACCCGGGCGCCCTGGCGTGCCATCCACTCCCGGTTGAAGTGGAACCGTTCGATGCGCAGCGGATCGGCCAGTGCGCCGACCCAGCGCAGCACGTCGGTCTCCGGCAGGTCGCCCAGCAGGAAGCCCTCGGCCCGCAGCAGGTCGGTCAGCGCGTCGCGTTCGCCGTCGGCGATCAGCCGCAGGATGTCCACCAGCACCGGTGGGACGCCGTCGGGCAGGACGGCCACGGCGCCGAAGTCGATCATGCCGAGGCGGCCGTCGGTGAGGACCATGAAGTTGCCGGGGTGCGGATCGGCGTGCATCAGGCCGAGTCGGGCGGGCGAGGACATCATCGTCTCGCTGACGGTGTGGGCGTGGCGGTCGCGGTCGGCCTGCGCGGCCGCGTCGGCCGGCGCGGTACCGATCAGACTGCCCAGCGGCACCCCGTCCAGCCACTCCGAGACGATCACCTTCGGGGCCGAGGCGACCACTCGCGGCACGTACAGCCCGGGGTCGTCGGCGAACTCGGCGGCGAAGGCGCGCTGCCGGTCGGCCTCGGCGCGGTAGTCGAGTTCCTCGAGCATCCGCGCCCGCAGCTCGCGGGTCAGCGCCCGGGCGTCCAGCGCGGGAACGATCAGGCTGAACAGCTTCGAGAACCGCTCGAGGGTCCGTAGGTCGGCGTCGAGGGCCAGGTCGGCGCCCGGGTACTGGACCTTGACGGCCACCGATCGGCTGTCCTGCCATACCGCGCGGTGCACCTGGCCGACGCTCGCGGCGGCAGACGGGTCGTCGTCGAAGTCGCGGAAGCGTCCCCGCCACTACCGCCCGAGCTGCTCGTCGAGGACCCGATGCACCTGTGCCGAGGCCATGGACGGCCCGGACGACCGGAGCCGGCTCAGCGCCCGAACACCGCGTTCGCCATCGTCTCCGCCCCTCGGTGATGGACGCGATCGGATTCGTGATGAATCGGGTCGAATCGTGCCGTTCCGGAGCGGCGCCGTCGCCCGGGTTACCGCGGAGATCGAGGTGTGGCCAGCCTCCCCCCGCGCGAGCGGGTCAGCCTTCCAGCAGTGCGGCGAGCGCGGTGACGGTGTTCCAGTTGCGACCGGTCACGGCGACCTTCCAGTGCCTGGTTACGAAGCCGGTGACGTCCGGTGCCTTCAGCACCCCGTCCGGGCACCACTGGTAGATCACGCGCTCGCCGATCCGGGTGCGCCCGGGGTCCAGCGCGACGGGGTCGTGCGCGGTCATGAGCGCGGGATCCGGGTCGGCGGACAGGAACAGCGCCATCATCCGCGAGCCGTTGTCGGCGACATCTCCGAGCGGGTGCCCGTGGACGACCGCGCGCATCTCCTCACGCGTGCGCACCAGGCACCGGATGCCCATGCCGAACTCCGCCGAGATCGCCTCCTCGATGCGGCCGGCGAGCTCCTCGGGCGCAACGGGGGGAGCGGTGAGGACGGCGTTGCCGCTCTGCAGATGGGTGCGCACATCCGTGTGGCCGAGCCGGGTCAGCAGCGCGCGCAGGTCGGCCATGGCGATCCTCTTGTTGCCGCCGACATTGATTCCGCGCAGCAACACGGCATGGCTGGGCATCGCGGCAGGGTAATCGCGGCGGGTCGCCGCTGACGTTCCGCTGATCGGCGGAACGTCGGCGGGGGTGTGGTCAACCCCCACTGGGCTACACGGGGTGTCCCCTCTGACGTCGCGGGTACGGTCTGCCACTCTGGAGCCTGTCCCCCCGTGGGGTGGCAGGGACGGCACCGCAGGGCGCCGCCGATCCGTGCCGGCCTGCCGGACCCGCCGACCCAGGAGAGGACCTCGGTAGTGGATCTCGTCGCGGCCTTCGACACCGTGCTGCACAGCGTGTGGCTGCTGCCGGTGCTCGCGTTGCTGATCGCCGTCGACGCGCCGTTCCCCGTGCTGCCGAGCGAGACGCTGCTGATGTCCGCGGCCGCGGCTGCGTTCGGCGTCGGCGACATGCCCGCCATCGCGGGGCTGTTCCTGGCCGCGCTGATCGGTTCCCTGTTCGGGGATCTCATCACGTTCGGTCTGGGGCGTTCGTCGCATCGGGTGCTCCGAGGGGTGACCGATTCCGAGTGCGGGCTGTCGGCCTGGGTGCGGCGCAACCTGTTCCGCCGTCCCGAGGTGGCCCTGATCGGGGCCCGGTTCATGCCGGGCGGCCGGCTGATCAGCACCGCGGCCGCCGGCCGGGTACGGCTGCCGTTGAGCCGCTTCCTGCCCGGCTCACTGGCCAGTTCGGCGCTGTGGAGCATCTACATGCTGGTGGTCGGGCTGTTGCTCGGCCCGATCGTCGGCGGCAACCCGTTGCTCAGCCTGGCGGCCGGGCTGGTCATGGCCGGACTCACCGCGGGTGGGTTCGAAATCGGGCGCAGGCTGCGCGCGCGCCGCCGGGCCACCGCCGCGTCGGTGACCCCTGCCGGGGAGCGCGTGCTCGTCGTGCGCTGACCCGCTGAGGTGGCGGCCGGAGCGTCTGCGCTGGCGGTCGGCCACCGTCGCGGCTCGCGCGCGGACGAGGTGACGAGGTGGCGCGCCGAGTCGGTCCGCGGTGCATCGAGCGCGGGCAGCAGTGCTCCGCCGGGTTCATTCTCCGCGCCGTTCTCGAGCCGGCCGCGGCGAGAAGCCGAGGAGAGTGGGACCGGATCCGGAAATGGTGCGGCCGGCCACTCCTTCGGGATTCGCCGCGATGGGGCGTGGAACCGCCGGGCCGCGGGGGCATGCCGGTCGATGGGGACCGAACGCCGGCCGTCCGCCGGGTCGTGCGGCCGTTGGTTCCGATGTGGGCCGCCTGGCCGTCGAGGGTCTGTGGTCGCCGAGGTGCGGACGGCCCCCGACTCCCGCGACCTGCACAGACGCCCCCGATGGTCGGCGCCGCGGCTCGTGCTGCCGGCGTTCGGTCAGCCCGGTCGGAGAACCGCCACGCAGCGCGGCGGCGTGTGCCGTGGCCGTCGCCGCCCGGTCGCGGTCCGGGGTGCGTGGCGGCCGACGAGGTGGGCGCCTCCGGCGGCAATTCGCGATGCGGTCCGGCCTTCGACCGGGAACGCTCCCATCCGTCTCGATTCCGGTTTCATTCTGAATAGACAAGGCGTGTCGATCATCCATTTCCGGCCAGGTGTCAAGTGGTGATTTTTTACAGTATGGGTCGCATAATCCGGGGCATGCGCAACCAGAACTGGGTGGCCGAGGTCGGCCCGGAGAACGCTCACTGGCTGGCCACCGAGAGCCGTACCGCCCGGCTCGCTCGGGAGTACCGGCCCCGTGATCTGGGGGAGGGGCGCGTCGGGCTGAGCGCGCTCGCTCTGGGTGCCTCGCGGGAGCTCGGCGAGGAGGAGGACGGCTACATCACCGACGACG
Organism: Pseudonocardia bannensis; assembly: GCF_012911875.1. Lineage (GTDB taxonomy): Bacteria > Actinomycetota > Actinomycetes > Mycobacteriales > Pseudonocardiaceae > Pseudonocardia > Pseudonocardia bannensis. The sequence continues at coordinate 26,598 of NZ_JAAXKZ010000018.1, forward strand.
CCGACGGCCTGCGGCTCTGGATCGGCGACGACGCCTTCGACCTGGAGCTCACCGAGGACTGAGTGCCGCCGTACGGAAGCGCCCGTCGCGAATGAGAGCACTGCTCTTGACGACGGGAGAGCTGGTGCTGTTCGATGCTCCTCATCGAGAGCGGTGCTCTCTCAAGCAGAGGAGACCTCGTGAACACCACGCCCCGCTATGTCGCCCCCGGCCGCGCCGCTGCCCTGTTCACCCGGGCCGTCGCGGGCCTGACACGCCTCGGTATCAGCGTCTGGGGCAGCCGCGTCCTCGCGGTCCGCGGACGGACGAGCGGGCAGTGGCGGACGGTGCCGGTCAACCTGCTCGTCCACGACGGCGCCCGCTACCTCGTCGCGCCCCGCGGGCACACCCAGTGGGTGCGTAACCTGCGCGCCGCCGGTGGCGGGGAGTTGCAGCTCGGACGTCGCGCCGAGCCGTTCACCGCGACGGAGCTGTCCGATGACGAGAAGGTCGCGGTGCTGCGCGCCTACCTGCGCCGGTGGAGGTTCGAGGTCGGGGCGTTCTTCGACGGGGTGGACGCCGACGCCTCCGACGACGAGATGCGCCGGATCGGTCCCGACCACCCGGCCTTCAGGGTCACCGTGGACGTCAGCGGCTGAACCGGATCGGCCCTGCCGCGGCCGGAGACGCCCGGAGTCTGCCCGGCGGAGGGATCAACCGGTGCCGGCGGAGGCTCCCCGTTCCGCCGGCACCGGTCATTCGGTCAACGCGCGGGCCGGTCGAGGGGTTCGGCCCGAACGGGCGCACCGTCGAGCGGACCTCGGACGTCTGCGACCGGCATCCGCTATCCCCCATTGGTCCAAATGAGTACGCGGACCCGCCCGCCGACCGGCGCCGACCGGCCACCGTTCATCCGGCATCGCACGGTAATCACGCGCTCACCCGCGTGCACCCACGAAGTCCACCAGTGCGGTGCCCACCTCGATGGGGCACCCGGTCGGGGCGCAGCAGCGCGGTGTGCCAGTCGACCGGGGCGCCCCAGGCGGGCCCCACCGCCACCGCCTGCTCGGCACCCACTGCGCCGAGGACGCCGACGGCGTGGCCCACGAGAGACAGGATCGAGTCGGCTCCGGCCGCCGCCGCAGCATCGGCAGCACGTGCCGGAACGCACCGGGCCCGGACGAGCGAACTCGTCCGGGCCCGGTGCGCGTCTCCTGGACCGTCAGTTCAGCGGACGGTCCGTCGGGTTGATCGGCCGGGGGAGCACCGAACGCCCGGTGAGGAACCGGTCGACACCTGCCGCGGCGGCCCGGCCCTCGGCGATCGCCCACACGATCAGCGACTGCCCGCGGCCCATGTCGCCGGCCACGAAGACGCCGTCCACGCTGCTCATGTAGTCGTCGTTGCGCGCGACGTTGCCCCGGTCGTCGAGTTCGACGCCCAGTTCGGCGAGCAGCTTGCCCTTCTCCGGGCCGACGAAGCCCATGGCCAGCAGCACGAGGTCGGCCGGCAGCTCCTGCTCGGTGCCCTCGACGGGGACGAACCTGCCGTCCGCGTCGCGGGAGACCTCCACCAGCCGCAGCGCCCGGACCCTGCCCTCCTCGTCGCCCACGAACTCGGTCGTGTTGACCGAGTACAGCCGTTCGCCGCCCTCCTCGTGCGCCGAGGACACCCGGTAGACCATCGGGTAGGTCGGCCAGGGCATGTTGTCGGTGCGGTGCTCCGGCGGCGTCGGCATGATCTCCAGCTGGGTCACCGATGCGGCTCCCTGACGGTGCGACGTGCCGAGGCAGTCGGCCCCGGTGTCACCGCCGCCGATGATCACGACGTGCTTGCCCTCGGCACTGACGGGCGGGGCGTCGATGTCGCCCTGCTGCACGTGGTTGGCCCACGGCAGGAACTCCATGGCCTGGTAGACGCCCTGGAGCTCGCGACCCGGCACGGGGATGTCGCGCCAGGCGGTGGCCCCACCGGCGAGCACCACCGCGTCGAAGTCCTCGCGCAGCTTCTCGACCGGCACGTCCACCCCGACGTCGACCGACGCCCGGAACAGCGTGCCCTCGTCGCGCATCTGCGCCAGCCGACGGTCGAGCCGCGACTTCTCCATCTTGAACTCGGGGATCCCGTAGCGCAGCAGCCCGCCGATCCGGTCGGCACGCTCGAAGACCACGACGTCGTGCCCGACCCGGGTCAGCTGCTGGGCCGCGGCCAGACCGGCCGGACCGGAGCCGACCACCGCGACCTTCTGGCCCGTCTTGACCCCGGGCGGTCGCGGCGTGACCCAGCCCTCGTCCCAGGCCCGGTCGATGATCTCGATCTCGACCTGCTTGATGGTGACCGCGTCGCTGTTGATGGCCAGCACACAGGCCGCCTCGCACGGCGCCGGGCACAGCGTCCCGGTGAACTCCGGGAAGTTGTTGGTCGCGTGCAGCCGCTCGATGGCCTCGCGCCAGTCGTGGCGCCAGACCAGGTCGTTCCACTCCGGGATCAGGTTGCCCAGCGGGCAGCCCTGATGGCAGAACGGGATGCCGCAGTTCATGCAGCGTCCGGCCTGCTTCTCCAGGTCCTCACGGGAGAAGTCCTCGTAGACCTCGCGCCAGTCCATCAGGCGCAGGTCGACGGGACGTCGCTTCGGGGTCTCCCGGGGAGTGGTGAGGAAGCCCTTCGGATCAGCCATGCGCGGCCTCCATGATCGCCTCGTTCACGTCGCGGCCGTCCTTCTCAGCCTGCTCGCGGGCCTGCAGCACCCGCTTGAAGTCCTTCGGCATGACCTTGCCGAAGCGCTCGACCGCGACGTCCCAGTCGGTGAGCAGCGCGTGTGCCACTGCTGAGTCGGTCTCCGCGTGGTGTCGCTCGACGGCGGAGCGCAGGAACTCGCGGTCGGAGTCGTCGAGCGGGTCGAGGTCGACCATCTCGGGGTTGACCCGGTTGCCCAGGAAATTGCCGTTCGCCGCGAGGTCGAGGACGTAGGCCGTCCCCCCGGACATGCCGGCCGCGAAGTTGCGGCCGATCTTGCCCAACACCACGACACGGCCCCCGGTCATGTACTCGCAGCCGTGGTCGCCCACGCCCTCGACGACCGCCAGCGCTCCGGAGTTGCGCACGCAGAACCGCTCGCCGACCACACCGCGGATGAACACCTCACCGGAGGTGGCCCCGTAGAGGATCACGTTCCCGGCGACGATGTTCTCCTCGGCCACGAACGGCGCCGCCGGATCCGGCCGAAGCGTGAGCCGCCCGCCGGACAGGCCCTTGCCGAAGAAGTCGTTCGCGTCGCCCACCAGCCGCAGCGTGATGCCCTTGGGCACGAACGCGCCGAACGACTGGCCCGCCGAGCCGGACAGCGTGACGTCGATGGTGTCGTCGGGCAGACCCTCGCCGCCCCACCGCTTCGTCAGCTCGTAGCCCAGCATCGTGCCGACGGTCCGGTTGACGTTGCGCACCGGCAGGTCGAGCCGCACCTTGTCGCCGGAGGACAGCGCGCCCTCGGCGAGCTGGATCATCGTGTTGTCCAGCGCCTTGTCGAGGCCGTGGTCCTGCGACGTGCTCCGGTGCCGGGTCGAGCCCTTCGGGAGCTCGGGCATCTGGAAGATCGGCCGCAGGTCGAGGCCCTCGGTCTTCCAGTGCTGCACCGCGGCGTCGGTGTCGAGCACCTCCGCGTGCCCGACCGCCTCCTCCAGGGTCCGGAACCCGAGCTGGGCCAGGTACTCCCGGACCTCCTCGGCGACGAACCGCATGAAGTTGACGACGTACTCCGGCCGCCCGTCGAAGCGCTTGCGCAACTCCGGGTTCTGGGTGGCGACGCCGACCGGGCAGGTGTCGAGGTGGCAGACCCGCATCATGATGCAGCCCGAGACCACCAGCGGCGCGGTGGCGAAGCCGAACTCCTCGGCCCCGAGCAGCGCCGCGATGACGACGTCGCGACCGGTCTTGAGCTGGCCGTCGGCCTGCACGACGATCCGGTCCCGCAGCCCGTTGACCAGCAGCGTCTGCTGGGTCTCGGCCAGGCCGAGCTCCCACGGGCCACCCGCGTGCTTGATCGAGGACAGCGGGGAGGCGCCCGTCCCGCCGTCGTGCCCGGAGATGAGCACGACATCGGAGTACGCCTTCGCCACGCCCGCCGCGACCGTGCCCACGCCGACCTGGGACACCAGCTTCACGTGGATGCGGGCGTTCGGGTTGGCGTTCTTCAGGTCGTGGATGAGCTGCTTGATGTCCTCGATCGAGTAGATGTCGTGGTGCGGCGGCGGTGAGATCAGCCCGACGCCCGGCGTGGAGTACCGGGTCTTGGCGATCCACGGGTAGACCTTGCCGCCCGGCAGCTGGCCGCCCTCACCCGGCTTGGCGCCCTGCGAGATCTTGATCTGGATGTCGTCGGCGTTGACCAGGTACTCGCTGGTCACGCCGAACCGGCCGGACGCCACCTGCTTGATGGCACTGCGCCGGTTGTCCCCGTTCTCGTCCGGGGTGAAGCGGTCGGCGTCCTCGCCGCCCTCGCCGGTGTTCGACTTGCCGCCGAGGCGGTTCATCGCGATGGCCAGCGTCTCGTGCATCTCCTGCGAGATCGAGCCGTAGGAGATGGCACCGGTCGCGAACCGCTTGACGATCGACTCGACCGGCTCGACCTCGTCGATCGGCACCGGCGGGCGCACACCCTCCTTGAAGGCGAACAGCCCGCGCAGCGTCATCAGCCGCTTGGCCTGGTCGTCGACGGCCCGGGTGTACTCCTTGAAGATCTCGTACCGGCCCGAGCGGGTGGAGTGCTGCAGCTTGAAGACGGTCTGCGGGTTGAACAGGTGCAGCTCGCCCTCGCGGCGCCACTGGTACTCACCGCCGATCTCGAGCGCGCGGTGGCTGGGACGGACCTCGTCCGAGGGGAAGGCCCGCCGGTGCCGGCGCAGCACCTCCTCGGCGAGCACGTCGAAGCCGACGCCGCCGAGGCGGGACGTGGTCCCGGTGAAGCAGGAGTCGATGACCTCCTTGCCGAGCCCGATCGCCTCGAAGATCTGCGCGCCGGTGTACGACGCGACGGTCGAGACGCCGATCTTCGACATGGTCTTGCGCACGCCCTTGCCCAGCGCCTTGACCAGGTTCTTCGTCGCGGTCTTGGCGTCCACGCCGGGGATGTCGCCGCGCTCGGCCAGGTCCTCGACAGTGGCCATCGCGAGGTACGGGTTCACCGCGGCCGCGCCGAAGCCGATGAGCAGCGCGATGTGGTGCACCTCGCGGGCGTCACCGGACTCGACGATCAGCCCGACCCGGGTCCGGCTGCGCTCGCGCACCAGGTGGTGGTGCACCGCGCCGGTGAGCAGCAGCGACGGGATCGGCGCGTGCTCGGCGTCGACCCCGCGCTGGGACAGCACGATGAGCCGGGCGCCGTCCTCGATCGCCTCGGAGACCTCGGCGCGGATCTCGTCGAGCCGCCGGGTCAGGCCCGCACCGCCGTCGGCCGCCTTGAACAGGCCCTTGACGGTGTACGAGGCGAAACCGGGGTACTCGCCGTCGTCGTTGATGTGGATGATCTTCGCCAGGTCGTCGTTGCCGAGCACGGGGAACGGCACCACGATCGTGCGGCAGTTGTGCGGGCTGGCCGAGAGCAGGTTCTGCTCCGGGCCGAGCTGCGACTGCAGCGACGTCACCATTTCCTCGCGGATCGCGTCCAGCGGCGGGTTGGTGACCTGGGCGAACAGCTGGATGAAGTAGTCGTAGAGCTGCCGGGGGCGCTCGGAGATCGCCGCCAGTGGCGCGTCGTTGCCCATCGAGCCGATGGGCTCGGCCCCCCCGCTCGCCATCGGCTTGAGCAGGACGTTGAGCTCCTCCTCGGTGTAGCCGAACGACTGCTGGCGGTGGGTGAGCGCGGCGTGCGCGATCTGCTCGCGGTCGCGTTCGGGCAGGTTCTCCAGCCGGATGAGGCCGGCGTGCAGCCAGTCGGCGTACGGGTGCTCCGCGGCCAGCTCGCCCTTGATCTCGTCGTCGTCGACGATCTTGCCGGCGGCGGTGTCGACCAGGAACATCCGGCCGGGCTCGAGGCGGCCCTTGCGGATCACCGCGGAGGGCTCGACGTCGAGCACGCCGACCTCGCTGGCCAGCACGACCAGACCGTCCTCGGTGACCCAGTACCGGGCCGGGCGCAGGCCGTTGCGGTCGAGCACGGCGCCGACCACGGTGCCGTCGGTGAATGCGACCAGCGCCGGACCGTCCCACGGTTCCATGAGCGTCGAGTGGTACTCGTAGAACGCGCGGCGGGCCGGATCCATCTCGTCGTGGTTCTCCCACGCCTCCGGGATCATCATCAGCACCGCGTGCGGCAGGCTGCGTCCGCCCAGGTGCAGCAGCTCGAGCACCTCGTCGAAGGTGGCCGAGTCGCTGGCGTCGGGGGTCACGACCGGGGTGAGCCGCTGCAGGTCGCCCGGCAGCACGTCGGACTCCAGCAGCGCCTCGCGTGCGGCCATCCAGTTCCGGTTGCCGCGCAGCGTGTTGATCTCGCCGTTGTGCGCGACGTAGCGGTACGGGTGAGCCAGCGGCCACGCGGGGAACGTGTTGGTGGAGAACCGGGAGTGCACGACGGCCAGCGCGGACGTCACGCGCTCGTCGGACAGGTCCGGGTAGAACAGCTCGACCTGCGGCTCGGCGAGCATCCCCTTGTAGACGATGGTCCGCGGGGACAGGCTCGGGAAGTAGACCCCGGTGCTGTGCTCGACGCGCTTGCGCAGGCAGAAGGTGCGGCGCTCGAGCTCGATGCCGGTGGGGCCGCTGCTCGACTCGATCCCCGCGACGAACAGCTGGCGGAAGCTCGGCATCGCAGCCAGGGCGGTCGGGCCGAGGTCGGCCTTCTCCGGGTCGGTCGGCAGCTCACGCCACCCGAGGACCCGCAGGTTCTCCTCGGCGGCCAGCGCATTGATCTTCTCGACGGCGGCGTCGGCGTCCGCCGGGTCCCGGGGCAGGAATGCGGTGCCGACCGCGTAGGCCCCTGTAACGGGCAGCTCGAAGTCGACGACATCCCGGAAGAAGGCGTCGGGGACCTGGATGAGGATGCCTGCACCGTCACCGGTGTTGGCCTCGCTTCCGCGGGCCCCGCGGTGCTCCAGCCGCAGCAGGGCCGTCAGCGCCTTCTGGACGATCCCGTGGTCGCGCCGACCTGCCAGGTCGGCGACCATGGCGACGCCGCAGGCGTCGTGCTCGTAGTCCGGGGCGTACAGACCCCGTGACGGACCCTGCGCGGCAGGCCTCTGGTCATCGATCGCAGCCAACAGCTCCTCCTGTCGTCTCGGTGCACCCCGACGATCGCATCGGGACGACGTGGACCTCACGGTTCCAAACAACTGCCGACGCTCTCGGCGGACTGTGGTGACTTGTCCGGTCGAGTGCACTGCCCGGATCGGTCGTCCGGCTGGGTGGCGCGTCGGACGTACTTACGACGGCCGCGCGCCATGATGGGGCGCCGGCCGGCCCATTGCACAGTGCGACCGCACGCAGCACCGAGCGCGGTCTGACGGACAAAGAGTCGCATGCGGCACCGCGATTTCGCCAGTGAGCGCCGGAGTGACCAGGGTGACTGTGGGGTGACCTGGGCGTTTCGGCGGTTCGGCGGCCGGCACCCGCTTCGGGCGGGCTCGTACCGAGGGTCACGACCAGGTGGTGAACGGGGCGTCACTGTGGGCCATTCGACGGAGTGGTGTCCCACCGCGCACGCCGGCGCCGCGACCGGTCCGCGGGCACGGACCCGAGCGGTCCGGTGCGCCGTTCGTGTCCGGACCGGCGGGGGTACGGGGGAGACTGTCGAGGTGGATGTGCGCGCGGCGCTGGCCGACGTCGGAGGGCTCGGTCCGTTCTTCGAGGTCGGCACGAACCCCGCGGAACAGGTGGATCCGACGTGGCGACCGATGGCGGATCTCTATTCCGACCCGCTGCCGTTGGGTGAGCGCATCGCCCACGTGCGGCGCGTTCTCGACAGCGACGACCGGGTGGCGGCCTCCATCGCCTTCCAGGGGATGGCGGCCCGGGTGCTGTCCGCGCCGCTGGCCATGGTGGTGCTGCACGGGGTGTTACCGGCCCTCACCGCCCGCACGCTGCACTGGCGGGTCTCCCTGACCGGGCCATGGCCGCTCTGGGCCGACGCACCCGGTGGCGAACACGTGCCCGACGACCCGGACGCCGCCGCCGGCCGACTCACCGACCTGCTGGTCGGCGAGCACCTGCGCCCGCTGGTGGAAGCAGTGGGTAGGCAGGTCGGGATCTCCGAACGGATCCTCTGGGGGAACGCGGCCTCGTCGGTGGCGGCGGGCAAGCGGCTGATCGGCACGACCCGCCCGGAGGCCGCGGACCGGGCCGCCCGAATCGCCGCCGGGGTGCTCGCCCGCGGCCCGTTCGCGACCGCAGGTGAGCGGCGGGCACCGGCCCCGCCCGACGTCGGATGGACCTTCCAGCGGCGCTCCTGCTGCCTGTACTACCGGGTCCGCGACGGCGGGCTCTGCGGTGACTGCGTGCTCAACCTGCGGGCCGGTCGATAACGGCGTCAGTCGAGCCGGACCTCGGCGATCGTCACCTGCACCACGACGGCCAGCCCGGTGTAGGCCGTCACCGCCGCCGCCACCTCCTGTTGCACCGCCCGGGCCAGGTCGCGGCAGTTGACCCCGATCCGGGTGACCACCGTGAGAGCGATCTCGGCGCGGTCGCCGTGCACCGTCGCTGTCACCCCGTCCGTGGCGGGTTGCACCAGATCCGGGCCCAGCACCGAGCCGGCGAGGCCGAGCAGGGCATGGGCGAGGTCGGCCCGCAGTCCCAGCACCCCCGGGACCTGGTGTGCGCACTGCGCCGCGACGCGGGCGACCACGGCGTTCCCGACGTGGAACCGGACACCCGCCGCCGCGCCGGTCACCGCGGTCCCCCGCGGTCCAGCCCACTCTCGAACACGTCGACCACCTCGATGTCCACCCGCCGCACAGCGACGCCGAGCGCCTGCGCGCCGGCCGCGATGATCATCTGCCGGACCCGGGCCGTCACCGACGCCAGGTCGACCCCGAAACGGGCGGTGACGGTCATGGCCACGGTCACCGGGCCGGCGCGGGAAGCGTCCCCGGTCGCCGGTCCGAGCTGTTCGATGCGGCAACTTCGGGCCCGCATCCCGTCCATCCCGTCGACGACGTGCCGCAGCACCGCAGCCGCGGCCGGGCGGCTGAGGAGGGCCGGACCGTGTGGCGAGTCGAGCTCGAGCACGTCGTGGGGCCGCAGCTCGGCCAGCACGGCGCCCATCACCCGGTCCATCACCGACGGCGGCGGCTGCACCGGCTCGGTGGCCATTCGGTGCACCACCGCGTCGAGCTTGCGGGCGTCGGCGATCGCGGCGGCGCAGTGCAGGCAGTCGCGCTCGTGCTCGTCGCGGGCCCCGGCGGTCGCGCGGTCCCACACCGCGGCGGCATCACGACCGCAGGCCAGCACCTCGATCGTGGGGCCCGCATCCGGATCCACCGCCCCGCTCATCTCCCGGCTCACCTCTCCGAGCTCCCCGGCGTTCATCGCCACGGCCGCATCGCCGCCGCCAATCGGGTGCGTGCGCGGTGGATCCGGCCGCGCACCGCCGTCTCGCCCGCCCCTGTGATCTCGGAGATCTCGGTGTACCCGAGACCCTCCAGCTCACGCAGCACCCAGCAGAGCCGCAGCTCGTCCGGCAGTGCCTGCAGCGCCGCGCGCAGCGCCGCCATCCCGGCGTCGAGCTCGGCGGTGCGTTCCGGGGACCGTCCGGGCGCCGGGGCCGGCTCCGGAAGGTCCCCCACCTCGTCCATCGGCACCGCCGGCCGGCGCCGGCGCAGCATGTCCAGGCAGCGGTTGGTCACCACCCGGTACATCCACGTCGAGAACGCCGAGTCACCCCGGAACCGGTTGATCCGCCGCCACGCGTCGAGCAGCGCCTCCTGCAGCGCGTCCTCCGCGTCGGTGGGATCTCCCAGCACCCTCACGGCGACCCGGTAGAGGGTGGCCTGGTGGCGCAGCGCCAGTGCCTCGAACGCCCGGACGTCACCCTCCTGAGCGCGGACGACCAGGGTCTTCTCGTCGAGTTCGGCGAGCCCCGCCCGCGGGCGCGCGGCACCGGCCGCCGACCCGTGGACCAGCTCGTCCGAGGTCACCGGTGCGAGCACCCCGGGTGTTGCGGACGTGCTGCAACCCGGTCCGTCCGCGTGCTGAGTGGCCCGCACGGCTCTCCGCTCACATCGGTCAAATGTGATGCCGGTCACGGAATGGTCAACTTTCGATCAGACCGGGTAAGAGGAGTCTATGCGCGGCACGTGAGCGACCGGTGACCCCTGGTGCCGGTGCCGCCCCGCCCGACGAGGAGGCTGACATGAGCTTGTCCGACAAGGCGAAGAACAAGACCCAGGAGATGTCCGGCAAGGCCAAGGCCGTGACGGGGGAGGCCACCGACGACCGAGACCTGCAGGCCGAAGGCAAGAAGGACCAGTTCGCCGGCAGCGTCAAGCAGGCCGGCGAGAAGGTGAAGGACGCCTTCAAGAAGAGCTGACGCGCCGCCAGGTTGCGTTTCTCGAGCGGCACCCCGGAGCACGCGCCCGGGGTGCCGTTCTCTTTCTGCGCTCGTCGGGTGCATCCCGGCCTGCCCGCCGGCCCGCGCGCGGCTCGTCGGCGAGCCGGCCCGTCGGCGCTGAGTAGCCTGCCGCCGTGACCGACGCACCGCGGGTCCCGGGGTCCGGCGTCCCGACCGACGCCGAGGCGGTCGCGGCCGCGGTCGCGGCCCATCCGGCCGTGGCCCGCCTGGCCGGCGGGCCGTTCGGCACGGTCGCGTCCTACCTGCCCGGGCGGCGGCGGTTGCTCGGTGTCCGTGTCGGCTCCGCGGGGGAGTCGGCCGAGGTCGCCGTCGTGGCCCGCTTCGGCGTCCCCCTGCCGCGGCTGGCCGACGAACTCGGCGCCCTGGTCCGCGCGATCCTGGGCCCGGTCCCGGTCGAGATCACCTTCGTCGACGTCGTCGTCGAGGGCGCGGTCCGGGGCTGAGACGCGGGCCACTCGGCCGCCGCGGACGCGCCGGACGGGCGGCCGGACGCCGCCGAGCCCGTCTCGCCTAGACTCGCCCGTAGTAGCGGCGCCGATGGCAGGCGCCGTGGTCGCATCCGGCGACCGGCACGTGAGTCCACAGCTTCCTGTCTGTCCGTCCAAGGAGTACCACCGTGAAGAGCACCGTCGAGCACCTCAGCCCGACGCGCGTCCGGATCAACGTCGAGGTGCCGTTCGACGAGCTCAAGCCCGACTTCGACCGCGCGTACAAGAAGATCGCCAAGCAGGTCCGGATCCCGGGCTTCCGCCCCGGCAAGGCCCCGGCCCGCATCCTGGAGGCCCGGCTGGGCCGCGGCGTGGTGCTCGACGAGGTCGTCAACGAGGCCATTCCGGCGAAGTACAGCGAGGCCGTCACAGCGTCGGACGAGGTCCGGCCGCTGGGACGTCCCGACATCGAGGTCACCGAGATCGCCGACGGCGAGAAGCTGGCCTTCACCGCGGAGGTCGACGTCCGGCCGGAGATCACGCTGCCCGACCTGGACGGGCTGACCGTCTCCGTCGAGGACGTCGAGGTCACCGACGAGCAGGTCGACGAGCAGCTGGAGCAGCTGCGGGGCCGTTTCGGCACGCTGACCGGCGTCGACCGGCCCGCCGCCCAGGACGACTTCGTCCAGATCGACCTGTCGGCCAGCGTCGACGGCACCCCCGTCGAGGAGGCCACCACCACCGGGTTCTCCTACCAGGTGGGCCAGGGCGGGCTGATCGAGGGGATCGACGAGGCCATCACCGGGCTGTCCGAGGGCGAGTCGCGCACGTTCACCTCCAAGCTGGTGGCCGGCGAGTACGCCGACAAGGACGCCGAGGTCACCGTCAAGGTCACCGCGGTCAAGGAGCGTCAGCTGCCCGACGCGGACGACGAGTTCGCCCAGCTGGCCAGTGAATTCGACACCCTCGACGAGCTCGTTGCCGACCTGCGCGAGCGGCTCGGCCGGGTGCGCCGGATGGAGCAGGTCACCCAGGCCCGCGACCGGGTGCTCGACGCCCTGGTCGAGGCCACCGAGGTGCCGCTGCCGGAGAGCGTCGTGACCGCCGAGGTCGACTCCCGGCTGCACGACGCGGTGCACAGCTTCGACCACGACGAGGAGAAGTTCGGCCAGTTCCTCGAGGCGCAGGGCAAGTCCCGCGAGGAGTTCGACGCCGAGACCCGCGCCGAGGCCGAGCGTTCGGTCAAGACCCGGCTCGTGCTCGACGCCCTGGCCGACGCCGAGCAGGTGTCGGTGAACGACCAGGAGCTGACCGAGCGGATCGTCTACCAGGCCCAGCAGTACGGGATGGCGCCGGAGGAGTTCGTCCAGCGCATCCAGCAGGCCGGCCAGCTCGGTGCCATCTACTCCGACGTGCGGCGCAGCAAGGCGCTGATCACGGCGGTGCGCGCCGCCACCGTCACCGACGCGGCGGGCGAGCCCGTGGACCTGTCGGACCTGCTCGGTCCGGAGGACGGCGCCGCCGAGGTGGCCGAGACCCCGGACGAGACCGCCGAGGCGGCCGGCGAGGCCACCGAGGTGGCCGACGAGGCCGGCACCGGGGATGCGGCCGACAAGCCCGCATCCAGCACGGCCTGACGTCCGCGCCGGGCGCCGCTGCGCCCACAGCGAACAACACCCCGGTTCGCGGACGCCGGACCCGGCGTCCGCGTAGGGTCGGTCCAACAGATCCACAACGGATCTGCACGGACCGGACAACGCGAGCTAGCCAGTAGAAGGCAGGGTGAAGTGAGCCAGCAGGACACCGGCCCGCGTACCGCGGACCGCCTTTCGCAGATGCGTTCCGCGCCGGCGTCGATGACGCTGTCCGACTCGGTGTACGAACGGCTGCTGCAGCAGCGGATCATCGTGCTCGGGCAGCAGGTCGACGACGACATCGCCAACCGGATCGCGGCGCAGATGCTGCTGCTGTCGGCGGAGGACCCGACGGCGGACATCGCGCTGTACATCAACTCCCCGGGTGGCTCGGTCACCGCGGGGATGGCCATCTTCGACACGATGGAGTTCATCGAGTGCGACGTGGCCACCTACGGGATGGGGCTGGCCGCCTCGATGGGGCAGTTCCTGCTCTCCGCGGGGACCAGGGGCAAGCGATACGCCCTGCCGCACTGCCAGATCCTCATGCACCAGCCCTCGGCGGGTGTCGGCGGTACCGAGTCCGACATCGCCATCCAGGCGGAGCTGTTCCGCCGGCACAAGCGCGAGATGGCGGAGCTGATCGCCCAGCACACGGGCCAGACCGTCGAGCGGATCATGTCCGACTTCGACCGTGACCGGTGGTTCTCCGCCCAGGAGGCCCTGGAGTACGGCTTCGTCGACCACGTGATCTCGCGCGCGGGTCAGCTCCCGAACAGCCCCACCAGCGAGAACGGGAGTGCCCGATGAGCCAGTTCCAGAACCCGGGTTTCCAGATGCCGAGCTCCCGGTACGTGCTGCCGTCGTTCGTCGAGCGGACCAGCTACGGGGTCAAGGAGTCGAACCCGTACAACAAGCTCTTCGAGGAGCGGATCATCTTCCTCGGGGTGCAGATCGACGACGCGTCGGCCAACGACGTCATGGCGCAGCTGCTGTGCCTGGAGTCCGCGGACCCGGACCGCGAGATCAGCATGTACATCAACTCGCCGGGTGGTTCCTTCACCTCGCTGATGGCCATCTACGACACGATGCAGTTCATCCGGCCCGACATCCAGACGGTCTGCCTCGGGCAGGCCGCGTCCGCCGCCGCGGTGCTGCTCGCCGCGGGTACCCCGGGCCGTCGGCTCGCGGTGCAGAACGCGCGGATCCTGATCCACCAGCCGGCCACCGAGGGCTTCTACGGCCAGGTGTCCGACCTGGAGATCCAGGCTGCGGAGATCACCCGGATGCGTCGGCTCCTGGAGACGACGCTGGCCAAGCACAGCGGTCGCACCCCCGAGAAGGTCCACGAGGACATCGAGCGCGACCGGATCCTGACGGCCGAAGAGGCCAAGGACTACGGGATCATCGACGAGATCATCCAGAGCCGGAAGCTGTCCGCGGTCGGCTGAGGCCTGCTAGTCAGGGCCTGATGTCGACACCGACAGCGGCTCAACCGCCGGACCGGGGCTGATTCCGGCCCCGGACCGGCCCGTCGGCGCCGAATTCCGGCCCGATGTCGACCGTCTGCCGAAACGTCGCCGATTCGGAGCATCGCGATGCTCCCCGGTGGGCGTCCTCGGCAGGTACCGTCACGAGCGGGCGCGCCGCCGGGCGCGCCGGATGGGACTGGGGTCTGCACTCATGGCACGCATCGGTGACGGCGGTGACCTGCTCAAGTGCTCGTTCTGCGGGAAGAGCCAGAAACAGGTCAAGAAGCTCATCGCTGGACCGGGTGTCTACATCTGCGACGAGTGCATCGATCTCTGCAACGAGATCATCGAAGAGGAACTCGCCGAAGCCGGCGAGGTGAAGCTCGACGAGCTCCCGAAGCCGGCTGAAATCCACGACTTCCTCGATCAGTACGTGGTCGGGCAGAGCGCCACCAAGCGCACGCTGTCCGTCGCGGTCTACAACCACTACAAGCGGATCCAGGCGGGGGACAAGGGCCGAGGCGACGGCAGTGACGGCGTCGAGCTCGCGAAGTCCAACATCCTGATGCTCGGCCCGACCGGGTGTGGGAAGACCTACCTGGCACAGACACTCGCCAAGCTGCTCAACGTTCCCTTCGCCATCGCCGACGCGACCGCGCTCACCGAGGCCGGGTACGTCGGCGAGGACGTCGAGAACATCCTGCTCAAGCTCATTCAGGCCGCCGACTACGACGTCAAGCGGGCCGAGACCGGGATCATCTACATCGACGAGGTCGACAAGATCGCCCGGAAGTCGGAGAACCCGTCGATCACCCGTGACGTCTCCGGCGAGGGTGTTCAGCAGGCGCTGCTGAAGATCCTGGAGGGGACCACCGCCTCGGTTCCCCCGCAGGGCGGGCGCAAGCACCCGCACCAGGAGTTCATCCAGATCGACACGACGAACGTGCTGTTCATCGTGGCGGGTGCGTTCGCCGGTCTCGAGAAGATCATCGGCGACCGGGTCGGCCGCCGCGGGCTCGGCTTCGGCGCCGAGATCCGGTCGAAGAACGACCTGGAGTCGGCGGAGAGCTTCGCCGACACGATGCCCGAGGACCTGATCAAGTTCGGCCTGATCCCCGAGTTCATCGGCCGGCTGCCGGTGGTGGCCTCGGTGACCTCGCTGGACAAGGAGGCCCTGGTCAAGATCCTGACCGAGCCGCGGAACGCGCTGGTGAAGCAGTACCACAAGCTGTTCGAGATGGACGGCGTGGAACTGGAGTTCACCGACGACGCGCTCGAGGCGGTGGCCGACCAGGCCATCCTGCGCGGCACCGGGGCCCGTGGCCTGCGCGCGATCATGGAAGAGGTGTTGCTGCCGGTCATGTACGACATCCCGAGCCGCGACGACGTGGCGAAGGTGGTCGTGACCGAGCAGACCGTGCGGGATAACGTCAACCCGACGATCGTGCCCCGCACGCCTCCGCGCCGTGAGCGCCGGGAACGCTCGGCCTGACCCAGCTCGAACCGAACGCCGGTCCGCATCTCGCGGGCCGGCGTTCGTCGTCGGCGGGGCCCCACCCGCATCACGCGGCCTGATCGGCGTCCCGGATGCCGGGTTCGTCGCATCCGGCTCGTGGCCGGCGGCACTTCAGCCCATCCCGACGGGCTCAATCCACTGTCCCGCTCCCGTCCTGACGGGGGGATGCACCGGCCCTTCGTGGGCTGCGACGGTGGGTCCGACCCCGGATCGGAGGTGGCGATGGCAGAGACGGCGACCACGGGTCCCGGCCACGACGAACGCCATGCCCTGCTCGACGAGATCGAACTGCTGCGGGCCCGGCGCCATGTGCTGGAGCAGGACCTGGAGGTCGACGACGAGCCGAAGGACTTCGGCGAGCAGGGTGAGACCACCCAGCGCCGCGACGAGATCGACTACATCGACCGGCGGATCCGGGACATCCTGCACCTGCTCCACTCGGTGCCGCGGGATCCGGCCGACACCCGGCCGGATCGGGTCGGGATCGGCAGCGTGGTGACACTGCGCTACCCGGACGGCACGACCGACACGGTGCAGGTCGTCGCCGTCCGCGACGAGGACGTGCCGGAGGTGACTCCCGACAGCCCCCTGGGCCGGGCGCTGCTCGGCGCGGCGAAGGGTGACGAGATCAGCTGGGGGGCTCCGGAAGGCCGGTTGCGGGCCCGGATCGAGGAGATCCGCCGCCCCGCGTAGCCGCGTGTCCCGCGGTCGGCAGCTGCTCAGGCGGCCGCCGCAGGATGTCCCGTCCTGCCTCCGCGGGCCCCGGGTGCGGGCCTGGGACGGCAGGACGGCCGAGGCGTGACCCCGCCCCGGCCCGGACGTCCTGTGCAGGGCGGTGCACCGCACGGCGGCAGCCGGCGCCGTGGGCCGTCGTGCGGCGGCGCCGGCTCAGCTGATGCGGCGCTTCGTGTGGCTGCGCGGGCCGCGACCCTGCCGGACGGGTCCACCGTCGGGTCCGACGTGGGACGGGGCGGCCTGCTTGGCCTTCGCCCGGCGAGCGGCGCGGTTCATCGGCATTTCCGCCTCGGTGGCGTCCACCTCTGTGGCCTCGCGTTCCGGGTCGAGAACGGGCTCTTGCTGCTGCGCGCGGGACGGGGCCGGCTGGGACACGGGAACCTCCGAGATCGTGGGGAAAGGGAAGGGCGGCGGATACGGGCTCAGAGGATCACTGGACGAGAGTAACCGGGGCGCCCGGGCCGGGTCCCGCCGGTTTGGCCGAGGGTCTCGCGGCGGGGCCGTCGCAGCACCGCGGCACCGGACCGTCGCCGTGGAAACCGCGTCGGCGCCGCCGCGCACCCCACCGCTGCTTGGCATGGGAGCAACGCACGGGAAAGGCCCGACTCGCGGGGCGGGTGGGGGTCAGCCTGCGGCGGTCAGCTTGTCGATCTCGACGTCGGAGTAGCCGAGCTCGGCCAGCACGCTCCGGGTGTCGGCGCCGAGGGCGGGCACCGTGTGCCCGTCGGGCGCGGCCCACGCGGAGGAGTCCACCGGGGGTGCGAGCATCGGGACGTCGGCGCCGCCGGGCACCGGAACGCGGCGCCACCGGTCGCGGGCGACGAGCTGCGGGTGCGCCGGCAGCTCGGCCACCAGCCCGACCCGGGACCAGGCCACGTCGGCGGCGTCGAGGAGCGCCCCCAGCTCGTCGGCGCTCAACTGGTCGAACCGCCGCTGCAGCTCGGCGTGCAGCGCCTCCCGGTGACGCACCCGCCCGCGCACGGTGACGAACCGCGGATCGCTCGCCAGTTCCGGGCGCGCCAGCACGATCGTGCACAGCCGGCCCCATTCGCGTTCGTTCTGCACGGCGAGGTGCACCGAGACGCCGTCACCGCAGCTGAACGGCCCGTACGGCGCGATGGACGCATGGTGGCCCCCGGTGCGCTGCGGCGGGTTACCGGTGCCCAGCGCGTACAGCATCGGCTGGTGCATCCACTCGGCCAGGGCTTCGAGCAGCGTGATCCGCAGCGTCGCGCCCTGGCCGGTACCGGCCCGGTGCAACAGGGCGGCGAGGACGGCCGCGTGGATCTGCACGCCGGCCGCGATGTCGGCCACCGAGATGCCGGTACGGGCGGTCACCGGGCCGTCACCGGTCAGTTCGAGCAGTCCGGCCTCGGACTGGATCAGCGCGTCGTAGGCCTTGCGCCCCGCCGACGGTCCGCCGTCGCCGTACCCGGTCAGCTCGCAGGTGATCAGCTCCGGACGCCGCGCCCGCAGCGTGTCGCCGTCCATGCCCAGCCGCGCGGTGGCGCCGGGTCCGAGGTTGGCGAGCACGACGTCGGCACGATCGACGAGCCGGTGCGCGGCGGCGAGGCCGTCCGGGTCCTTGAGGTCGAGCACCACCGACCGCTTGCCCCGGTTGATCCAGGCGAAGTAGGAGGAGACGTCACCGCAGGCGCCGTCGTAGTTGCGGGCGAAGTCCCCGCCCCCGGGTCGTTCGATCTTGACGACGTCGGCGCCGAGATCCGCGAGGAGCCGGCTGGCGTAGGGCACGGACACCGCGTGCTCGAGGGATACGACGGTGACTCCGGCCAGCGGGCCGGGCAACGGGGCGCGCACGCCCCATCCTAGGCACGCCGGGGGTGTCGCCCCGGATGTCGCCGGGTACCCGAGGGGCAGCGGTTGCAGCACCGCCTGGCCGGGCCTAGCTTCACCGCGCGACCATTGAGCAACCAAGGAGATGCCCGAGATGGCGGCTGGATTCCTGGACAGGTCACGCATCGTGGCGCCGCCGGGATGGAGCCGCTGGCTGGTTCCGCCCGCGGCGCTGTCGATCCACCTGGCCATCGGACAGGTCTACGCGTGGAGCGTGTTCAAGACCCCGCTGGAGAAGGGCCTCGGTATCTCCGGCGTGGCCAGCGCGCTGCCCTTCACCCTCGGCATCGTCATGCTCGGCCTGTCCGCGGCGCTGTTCGGAACGAAGGTCGACACCAACGGCCCGCGCTGGGCGATGCTCGTCGCGACGGTGTGCTTCTGCACCGGCTTCCTCATCGCCGCGCTCGGCGTCTACACCCGGCAGTACTGGCTGGTCGTGCTCGGTTACGGCGTGATCGGCGGCATCGGCCTGGGGATCGGCTACATCTCACCGGTGTCCACCCTGATCAAGTGGTTCCCGGACCGCCCGGGGATGGCCACCGGCATCGCGATCATGGGCTTCGGCGGCGGGGCGCTCATCGCGTCCCCGTGGTCGACGTCGATGCTGCAGGCGTTCGGGGCCACCGGTGACGATCCGAACCCGAACGGCATCGCCCAGGCCTTCCTGATCCACGGCATCGTCTACGCGGTCTTCATGTCGGTGGGCTGGTTGCTGATCCGGGTCCCGGCCGACGACTGGAAGCCCGCGGGCTGGACGCCGAAGGAGCAGCGGGTCGGCTCGATGATCAGCGCGGCGCACGTGTCGGCGCGCAACGCCCTCAAGACGCCGCAGTTCTGGCTGCTGTGGGTCGTTCTGTGCTTCAACGTCACGGCCGGCATCGGCATCCTGGAGCGGGCCGCGCCGATCTACGTCGACTTCTTCCGCGGCGCCTCACCGGCAGCGGCCGTGGCGGCCGCGGCGGCGGGCTTCGTGGCGATCCTGTCGCTGGCCAACATGTCGGGCCGCTTCATCTGGTCCTCGGCGTCCGACGTCATCGGCCGCAAGAACATCTACCGGCTCTACCTGGGTGCCGGCGCGCTGCTGTACCTGACGATCACATTGATGACCAACTCCAACAAGGTCGTCTTCCTGATCTGCTCGATGCTGATCATCTCGTTCTACGGGGCGGGGTTCGCGACGATCCCGGCCTACCTGCGGGACCTGTTCGGCACCTACCAGGTCGGTGCGATCCACGGCCGCCTGCTCACCGCGTGGTCCACCGCGGGCGTGCTCGGCCCGGTGATCGTCAACGCGATCGCCGACGCCCGGATCGGGCAGGGCGTGGAGGGCCCCGGCCGCTACACGCCGGCGTTCATGGTCATGATCGTCCTGCTGGTGATCGGCTTCGTCGCCAATGAGCTGGTCCGGCCGGTCAACGACAGGTGGCACGAACCGAGCGCCCCGACCAAGGGGAAGGCAGGAGCACAGGCATGAGCTCGGCAGAGAACACCGCGGGGCAGGACACCACGGGGCGCCCGCCCGTGCTCCTGATGGTCCTGGCCTGGCTCTGGGTGCTCGTACCGTTCACGTACGGGCTCTGGCAGCTACTGCTCAAGATCCCGGCGCTGTTCGGCAGCTAGACGGGTGGAAGGCGGGCGCTGCGGGTAGGGAGCCACGGTGAGCGATGAAGCGACTGCAATGTCCGAGTGGGTCACCGCCGTCTGCCGTGCACTCGGTCTCGAAGGTGCCGTGGACACCGGATCCACCGTGGACCTCGTCCTGGACCTGACCTCCGACGTGGCCCACGGCGTGAGCCGGCCGGCCGCCCCGGTGACCGCGTTCCTGATCGGGCTGGCCGCCGGCCGGGCCGACGATCCGGTCATCGCGGCCCGCGACTACGCCGAGAAGGTCACCGGTCTCGCCGAGGGCTGGGACAGCGACTCCGAGCGCGGTGTCCCGGCAGGCGACCAGGAGGTCCGCGGCTGACCGTGGCGCCTGCCGGGCGGCTGCGCCGGACCGATGTCAGGCGGTGATGTCCAGATGGGCGATGGACGGCGCCGCCCTCGACCACGCTGTCCGCCGCGCGCTGATCCCGGCGCAGGCCCGCCGGCGCCGCCACGAACGGCACGTTCGGCCAATAGGTTTGAACGACAGTGCCGTTCGTGACAACGCCGAGGTGAGGGGGAGGGGCCATGCGCACGGTGAGCGGGTTGGCGCGGCGGGTGCAGCGGGCGCTGGGCGGGCGGCGCCCGGCGGCGGCGAGCGGCGTGGCCCGGGCGCTGCCGGGCGGGCGCTCGCTGCTCACCGACGTGCTCGGCGAGCAGCGCCGCGGCGGGGTCCGGCTCGATCAGGCCGACCCGACGACGTGCGGCAGCGCGGTGCTCGTCGCGATGGCGGCGTGGGCGGACCCGGCGGAGTCCGAACGGTTGGACGGGGCCGTGGCGGGGGCAGGCTCCGGCACCGGTTTCGGGATCCGCTACGACGACCGCCAGCGCCGCGTCCACCGCGAGACCAACCGGATCTGGCCGCGGGCGCTGGGCACGACGCCGTGGGGAATGGCGCGCTGGCTGCGCGTCAACGTCCCCGGGGCCGGGCCCTACCGGGTACGGCTGGTGGACGACGCATCGCCGTCCGATGTGGAGGACGTGCTGGCGCAGGTCGGGGTCGCGCTGAGCGCAGGCCACCCGGTGCCGCTCCTGGTCGGGTCGGCGGTGCCCCGGCACTACGTGCTGGTCCTGGGTCCGCTCGGGGACGGCGCGGGCGGGTGGCGGGTGTACGAGCCGACGACCGGGTCGGTGCGGGTCCTGGATCTCGCCCTCGTCCGGCGACGGCGGCTCGCGCCGGTGCTGGGGTTCGACCGCCTGCACGCGGTGCTGCTGCCCGGCTGAGGAGCCGATCCGCCCATGATCATCGGTCCTGCGCCCCGCACCGCGGTTTGCCCTGTTCAGGCTTCCCGGACCACGATCACGGGGCCGCGGAACCCACTCGCGTACGGCTCGTAGAATTGGTGGGGTGACCGACACCCTCCCACCCCGCACCGCCGACCTGCCCGCCAAGTGGAACCCGGGCGAGGTAGAGGGCGGCATGTACCAGCGGTGGGTGGACCGGGGCTACTTCGAGGGCGACCCGGCCAGCGGCAAGCCGCCGTTCTCCATCGTCATCCCGCCGCCCAACGTCACCGGCAGCCTGCACCTGGGCCACGCCATGGACCACACCCTGATCGACATCCTGACCCGGCGCCGCCGGATGCAGGGTTACGACGCGCTGTGGCTGCCCGGCATGGACCACGCGGGCATCGCGACCCAGAACGTCGTCGAGAAGCAGCTCGCCACGGACGGCAAGACCCGGCACGACTTCGGCCGCGACCAGTTCGTGGACAAGGTGTGGGACTGGAAGGCCGAGTCCGGCGGCTCGATCCTCGGCCAGATGCGCCGCCTCGGCGACGGCGTGGACTGGTCGCGTGAGCGCTTCACCCTGGACGAGGGGCTCTCCCGCGCCGTCCAGACGATGTTCAAGCGGCTGTTCGACGACGACCTGATCTACCGCGCGGAGCGGATCATCAACTGGTGCCCGCGGTGCCACACGGCGCTGTCGGACATCGAGGTCGACCACCACGACGACGAGGGCGAGCTCGTCTCCATCCGCTACGGCGACGGGGAGGACTCGATCGTCGTCGCGACCACCCGGGTCGAGACGATGCTGGGCGACACCGGCGTCGCGGTGCACCCCGACGACGAGCGCTACCAGCACCTGATCGGCAGGGAGATCGAGCTGCCGCTCGTCGGCCGCCGGATCCCGGTCGTGGCCGACGAGCACGTCGACCCGTCGTTCGGCACCGGCGCCGTCAAGGTCACCCCGGCGCACGACCCGAACGACTTCGAGATCGGCCAGCGGCACAACCTGCCGATGCCGTCGATCCTCGACGACAGCGGCGTCGTCACGAACTCCGGCACCCGCTTCGACGGGCTCGACCGCTTCGCCGCCCGTGAGGCGGTCCGCGAGGAGCTGCGCGCGCAGGGCCGGATCGTCGCCGAGAAGCGCCCGTACGTGCACGCCGTCGGGCACTGCTCCCGGTGCGACACCGTCGTCGAGCCGCGCCTGAGCCTGCAGTGGTTCGTGCGCGTCGCGCCGCTCGCCAAGGCCGCGGGCGACGCCGTCCGCGACGGCCGCACCACGATCCACCCGAAGGAGCTGGAGAAGCGCTTCTTCGACTGGGTCGACAACATGCACGACTGGACGATCAGCCGGCAGCTGTGGTGGGGCCACCGGATCCCGGTCTGGTACGGCCCGAACGGCGAGGTCGTGGCCGTCGGGCCGGACGAGGAGCCGCCGTCGGGCGAGGGCTGGCACCAGGACGAGGATGTCCTCGACACCTGGTTCTCCTCGGGCCTGTGGCCGTTCTCCACGTTCGGCTGGCCGGAGGACACGGCCGACCTGCGGCAGTACTACCCGACGTCGGTGCTGGTCACCGGCTACGACATCCTGTTCTTCTGGGTCGTCCGGATGATGATGTTCGGGCTGTACGCCATGGACGGACGGCCGCCCTTCGAGCACGTCGTCCTGCACGGTCTGATCCGGGACCAGTTCGGCAAGAAGATGTCGAAGTCCAAGGGCAACACGATCGACCCGCTCGCGCTGATCGACGAGTTCGGCGCCGACGCGCTGCGGTTCACGATCGCGCGCGGGGCGAACCCGGGCTCGGACATGTCGCTGTCCACCGAGTGGGTCGCCGGCTCGCGGAACTTCACGACCAAGTTGTGGAACGCGGCGCGGTTCGCGATGTCGAACGGCGCCGACCCCACCGCGCCGCTGCCGGACGAGAGCCGCCGCACCGACGCCGACCGGTGGATCCTGGGCCGGCTGGCCGAGGTCCGCGAGGAGACCGACGCGCTGCTGGAGGACTTCCAGTTCTCCAAGGCCACCGAGGGGCTCTACCACTTCACCTGGGACGAGCTGTGCGACTGGTACCTGGAGCTGGCGAAGCCGCAGCTCGCCGACGAAGCGACCGCCGAGGGCACCCGTGCGGTGCTCGGACACGTCTTCGACACGCTGCTGCGGCTGCTGCACCCGATCACGCCGTTCGTCACCGAGGCGCTGTGGACCGGGCTGACCGGCGGTGAGTCCGCCGTGATCGCGCCGTGGCCGACCGCGGAGGACACCGGGGCGCGCCCCGACGAGGCCGCCGCGGGCCGCGTCGAGGCCATCCAGAAGCTGATCACCGAGGTGCGCCGTTTCCGCACCGAGCAGGGTCTGCCGGACAAGCGGTCGGTGGCGGCCAAGCTGGTCGGCCTCGACGAGGTGGGGCTCGGCGGGCATCGCAAGGCCGTGGCGTTCCTGACCCGGCTCGACGCGCCGGGGGACGAGTTCGCGCCCACCGCGACCGTGGAGGTGGCGCTGGCGGGCGGCACCGTGCACGTCGAGCTGGACACCTCCGGGGCGATCGACGTGGCGGCCGAGCGGGCCCGGCTGGGCCGCGACCTGGCGGCGGCGCAGAAGGAACTCGAGCAGGCCGACAAGAAGCTGGGCAACCCGAAGTTCACCGAGAAGGCCCCGGCGAACGTGGTCGAGGGCATCCGGGCCCGGCGGGAGGTCGCGCTGGCCGACATCGAGCGGGTCACCGCGCGCCTCGCCGCGCTGCCCGCGTCGTGAGGTCGCCGGTCACCGGAAAGGTTCAGGCATGACGGATCGCTGGGACGACACCGAACCCGAGCACGGCGAGCTGCCGGAGGGGGAGGGTGCGGTCCGCTCGCCCGAGGAGGCCGCCCAGGACGCGGTGATCGCCCACGTCCTCGACGCCGTGCGCGGGGGCGAGACCCCCGACGTCGTCCCCGCGACGTCGTCGGTCGCGGGGTTCGCGGAGTTCCTCGCCGTCGACGCCGAGCTGGACCGGCGCTGGCCGGAGACGGTCATGGAGCCGTCGCTGGACCGGATCTCCGCGCTGGTCGACGTGCTGGGCGAGCCGCACCGCGGCTACCCCGTGGTGCACCTGACCGGCACCAACGGCAAGACGTCCATCGCGCGGATGGTCGACGCGCTGCTCACCGAGGTCGGGCTGCGCACCGGGCGCTACACCAGCCCGCACCTGCAGCGCGCCACCGAGCGGATCAACCTCGACAACCGGCCGATCACCCCCGAGCGCTACGTGCAGGTCTACCGCGACGTCGCGCCGTTCGTGGACATCATCGACGCCCGGCGCGGCGATGGCCCCCCGATGAGCAAGTTCGAGGTGCTCACCGCGATGGCGTTCGCGGCGTTCGCCGACGCGCCGGTCGAGGCCGGTGTCGTCGAGGTCGGGCTCGGCGGGCGCTGGGACGCGACCAACGTCGTCGACGCGGCCGTCTCGGTGATCAGCCCGATCGGGCTCGACCACGCCGAGTTCCTGGGCACCGACGTGCTCGGGATCGCCCGGGAGAAGGCCGGGATCATCAAGCCGGACTCGGTGGCCGTGCTGGCCGCGCAGGACCGCGCGGTGGCCCAGGTGCTCGTCGAGCGGGCCGCCGAGGTGGGGGCCCAGGTGGCCCGCGAGGGCGCCGAGTTCGGCGTGCGGCATCGGGAGCTCGCGGTCGGCGGGCAGCGCCTGGAACTGCAGGGGCTCAGCGGGCACTACGACGACATCTTCCTGCCGCTGCACGGCGAACACCAGGCGTCCAACGCGGCGCTGGCGCTGGCCGCGGCCGAGGCGCTGGTGGGCGCGGGCCCCTCGCAGCCGCTCGACCCCGACGCGGTGCGCGCGGCCTTCGCGTCGGTGATCACTCCGGGCCGTCTCGAGCGGCTGCGCAACGCCCCGACGGTGCTGGCCGACGCGGCGCACAACCCGCACGGCGCCCGTGCGCTCGCCGCCGCCCTGCTCTCGGAGTTCCGGTTCACCCGGCTCGTGGCGGTCATCGGGGTCATGCGCGACAAGGACGCCCGCGGACTGCTCGCGGAGCTCGAACCGGCCGTGCACGAGGTCGTGATCACCGCGAACTCGTCGCCGCGCGCGATGGACCCCGACGAGCTGGCCGCGATCGCCGTCGAGGTGTTCGGGGCGGACCGGGTGAGCGTGGAGCCGCTGCTGGGTCAGGCCGTCGAGCAGGCGGTGGAGCTGGCCGAGGAGGGCGGCGACTCGGGCGTCGGGGTGATCGTCACCGGCTCGGTCGTCACCGCCGGCGAGGCCCGCGCACTGTTCGGCAAGGAGCCGTCGTGACCGACGAGACCCCGGTGGCGCCGAGGCAGATCCCGGATCCGATGAAGGGACTGCGGGGGGTCTTCGCCGCGACGCTGATCCTCGAGTCGATCGTGGTGCTGCTCGCGCTGCTGGTGCTGCCCAAGTTCGGCGACGGCGCGACCCCGGCCGGGATCGGCGCGATGCTCGGGCTGGCCGTCGCGATGGTCGTCGCCGCCGGCCTGCAGCGCCGCCCGTGGGGGCTGAGCCTGGCGCTCGCCCTGCAGGCCGTCATGATCGCGTGCGCGGTCTTCGTCCCGGCGCTGGGAATCCTGGGCGTGGTGTTCGCGCTGGTCTGGGCCGGCCTGCTGCTCATGCGCCGGGACGTCGCGCGCAAGATGGCGCGTGGGGAGCTGCCCAGCCAGCGGTCGTGAGGCCGGTGCCCTACCGGCCGCCGCCGATCGGCGCCCCCGCGACCTGTAACGGAACGGGTGTCGCGGCGCGCCATGACCACATGGACCGCGCCGCCCGTCGCCCGTTCCTGCGCCGCGGTTCGACGTCTCCTTCGGGGCGGCCGCCCTGCGGCCGGGTGCCGGCTGACCCGTCGATACCCTGGACGTCGTGACTGAACGCACCCTTGTCCTGGTCAAGCCCGACGGCGTCGAGCGCAAGCTGATCGGCGAGGTCCTCGCCCGGATCGAGCGCAAGGGGCTCGACCTGGTGGCGATCGAGCTGCGCACCGTCGACCGCGAGCTGGCCGCCCAGCACTACGCCGAGCACGACGGCAAGCCGTTCTTCGAGTCGCTGCTCGAGTTCATCACCTCCGGCCCGGTGCTCGCCGCGGTCGCCGAGGGCCCGCGCGCGATCGCGGCCTGGCGGCAGGTCGCCGGCGGCACCGACCCGGTGGAGAAGGCGGCCCCGGGCAGCATCCGTGGTGACTTCGGTCTGGAGGTCCAGTACAACCTGGTGCACGGCTCGGACTCGCCGGAGTCGGCCGCGCGCGAGATCAAGCTCTGGTTCCCGAACCTGTGACCTGCCCGGCCGCTTCCGGCGACGCCGCTGCGGCCGAGCCCTTCATCACCGGGCCGCACCCCGTCTTCGAGCCGCACCCGGACATGGCGCAGGCCTTCGGGTCGCTGTGGACGGCTGTGGTCCGTAGCGGGGGCGCGGTGGGCTTCCCCGCCGACGCCCCCGAGGAGGACATCCGGGCGGCGGCCGAGCAGGCCGTCGCCGAGGTCGCCGCGCGGCGCCGGCAGATGCTGATCCTCGGTGACGGCGCCGCGCTCGCCGGCACGGTGTTCCTGCGCCGCGGCGCCGGGCCGGTCCTGGCGCACCGGGCCGAGGTGCTCAAGCTGATGGTCCGCCCGGACCTGCAGGGCAAGGGGTGGGGGACGGCCCTGCTCGACGCGGCCGTCGCGCAGGCCAGGGCCCTGGGCCTGGAGCAGCTGCTGATCTCGACGCGCGGGGGGACCTCGCTGCCCGAGTTCTACGCCGCCCGCGGGTGGACCGAGGTGGGTCGCTTCCCGGGCGGGCTGCGGTTGTCGGCCGACGACGTCCGCGACGAGCACTGGTTCCAGCTGCGGCTGTCCTGACCGGCGGCCCGGTGGTGGCTGCGGCCGGGCGCCGTCACGCCCGGCCGGTTCGGGACGGTCCCGGAGCGACCGCGGTCCGTCCGGGCCTCGCCGTGCCGATCGCCATCGCGCCACGAAAGTCCGTGAGGAGGCTCGTCAGCCGGGCCGGCGCGGCGGCCCGGTCCGCTGGGCCGGTGCTACACCGGCGCGGTGACGGTGACGGGGGCGTCGAAGTCGCGCAGCCGGACCGTGACCGGCCCGGTGGCCCCGCCCGGACCGCCCGGCACCTGCAGCTCGGCCTTGACCAGCCGGGACGTCGCGACGTCGATCCAGAGCACTCCGTTCACGGTGCCCCGTACGCCGGGCGCGAGCGTGGCCACCGTGTCCGGACCGAACGCGGCCGGAACCCGGTAGCTGTCGATCCCGTCGGCGATCTCGCGGGCCGGTGCCCCACCCGGGGTCGCGGTGGCCAGCAACCGCGCGAGCCCACGTCGCGGGTCGAGAGCCGCCGTCGGGTCGTAGAAGGCGGCGGCCAGGCTGACCGGGATGGGCGGGCTGAAACCGCCGGTGGGGCCCTTGAGGTAGATGCTGCCGCCGACGACCACGAACTCGAGCTCGACGGGTGCGTCGCCCTCGGTGACGGTGGCCGACCCGACGGCGTCGCCGGACGCGGTCAGGGAGCCGGTCGCACCGCGGACCGGCACGTTGGTCAGGCCGGGATCCACCAGGACGTCCATCCCGACCGAGGTGAGCCGGGCCATCGCCGCCGCCGACCGGGACAGCAGGTCGGTGGCCGCAGGCAGCTCGCCGGCCGGGCCGCCCGGGGCACCGGAACAGCCGGGGAGGAGCAGTGCGACGGCCGCCACGGTGGTGAGCAGACGACTCGACCTCACCGCAGCAGGGTAGCGGTGCTCGCCCACAGCGGAATCCGGGCGCGGACTGTCGGGTGCGCGGGTTAGCGTGCCCAACGTGTCCGATGCTCTGGTGCAGGCGCGGGGGCTCCGCAAGCGCTTCGGGTCGTTCGAGGCCGTCCGCGGCATCGACGTCGACGTCGCCCGCGGCGAGGTCTTCGGCTTCCTCGGCCCGAACGGGGCCGGCAAGTCCTCGACCATGCGGATGATCGCCTGCGTCTCGCCACGTACCGAGGGTTCACTGCAGGTACTGGGCATGGACCCGGGATCCGACGGCCCCCGGATCCGGGCCCGTATCGGCGTCGTCCCGCAGCTGGACAACCTCGACGCCGAACTGTCCGTGCGCGAGAACCTGGAGATCTACGGCCGCTACTTCGGCCTGTCCCGCCGGCACGTCCGTGCGAAGGCCGCGGAGCTGCTGGAGTTCGCGCAGCTGGCCGAACGGGCGGGCGATCCGGTGGAGCCGCTGTCGGGCGGGATGAAGCGGCGGCTGACGATCGCACGGTCGCTGGTCAACGACCCGGAGCTGCTGCTGCTCGACGAGCCGACCACCGGGCTCGACCCGCAGGCCCGGCACCTGCTGTGGGACCGGCTCTACCGGCTCAAACGCGACGGCGTCACCCAGATCATCACGACGCACTACATGGACGAGGCCGAGCAGCTGTGCGACCGGCTGGTTGTGATGGACGGCGGGGTGATCGTCGCCGAGGGCTCGCCCACCGAGCTGATCGAGCGGTACTCCACCCGGGAAGTGCTCGAGCTGCGGTTCACGCCGGAGGCCCGGCCCGAGGCCGGCGTCCTCGAACCGCTGGTCGATCGGGTCGAGGAACTGCCCGACCGGTTCCTGCTCTACACCGCCGACGGGGAGCGGGCCCAGGCCGAGCTGGCCCGGGCCGGGCTGACACCGCTGTCGGCCCTGGTCCGCCGCTCGTCGCTGGAGGACGTGTTCCTCCGGCTCACCGGCCGGACGCTGGTGGACTGATGGCGCTCGTCGAGGTGCCCGCGCGCCCCGCGCCCGACGCTCCCGGCCGCCTGCGCGGGGCGCTGATCGTGGCCGAGCACCACTGGACCTGGTACCGGCGCAACTGGCGCGCCACGGTCGTGTCCTCGGTGCTGCAACCGCTGCTGTTCCTGCTCGCGTTCGGGGTCGGTTTCGGTGCGCTGGTCGACGGCACCGGCCGCGCCGCGACGGCCACCGGCGGGGTCGACTACCTGGTGTGGCTCGCCCCCGCGCTGCTCGCGATGTCCGCGGTGCAGACCGCGGCCTTCGAGTCGACCTACCCGGTGCTGTCCGGGTTCAAATGGCAGCGGGGCTACCACGCGATGGCGGCGACGCCGCTCACCGGCGCGCAGATCGCGGTCGGGCACCTCGGCTGGATCGGCGCCAAGATGTTCGCCTCCGGCGCGATCTACGTGGCGGTGATCGCGCTGTTCGGTGGTGTGCAGAGCGTGGGGATCGTGGTCTCACTGCTGGTGGCGACCCTTGCCGGAATGTCCGTGGCGTCGCTGGTGATGTGGTTCGCGGCGACCGTGGAGAACGAGGGTTCGGCGTTCAGCGCGCTGTTCCGGTTCGTCGTCATCCCGATGACGCTGTTCTCCGGGACGTTCTTCCCGATCGACCGGCTGCCGGTCCTCGTGCAACCGGTGGCCTGGGTGTCGCCGCTGTGGCACGCCACCGAGCTCGCGCGGTCCGCCGCGCTCGACGCCTGGCGTCCCGTGGCCGCCGCCGGCCACCTGGCCCACCTGCTCGTGTTGCTCGCCGTGGGCACCCTGCTCGTGACCCGCCGGTTCGCCCGGAGGCTCGCGCCGTGACCAGCCCGACCACTCCGGGGATGCCGGCCCCGCCCCAGGTCCCACCGATCCTGCGGATGCTGCCGGCCGGCGGCTACGCCGGCCGGTCGCGGATGCTGCTGCTCCGCTCGGCCACCGCGTCCCGGCGCACCTGGATGGCGTTCGTGTCCGGGTTCTTCGAGCCGGTGTTCTACCTGATCGCGATGGGGCAGGGCCTGGGCTCGCTGGTCGGCGAACTGCCCGGCCCGGGCGGGGAGATGATCAGCTATGCGGCGTTCATCGCGCCCGGCCTGCTCGCGGCGTCGGCGATGAACGGCGCGGTGTTCGACTCCACCTACAACGTGTTCTTCAAGCTGAAGTACGCCCGGCTCTATGACGCCATGCTGGCGACCCCGCTCGGACCGGTCGACATTGCTCTCGGTGAGATCGGCTGGGCGTTGATCCGCGGTGGGCTCTACGCCACCGGCTTCCTGTCGGTGATGGCCGCCTTCGGGCTGCTCACCTCGCCGTGGGCGCTGCTCGCGCTGCCCGCCGCACTCGTGGTGGCGTTCGCGTTCGCCGCGATCGGGATGGCGGCGACCTCGTTCATGCGGTCCTGGCAGGACTTCGACCTCGTGACACTGGCGATCCTGCCGATGTTCCTGTTCGCCACGACGTTCTACCCGCTGTCGGTGTACCCGCGGTGGCTGCAGCTGGTGGTGGGGTGCCTGCCGCTGTTCCACGCCGTCGAGCTGATGCGGGCACTCACCACCGGCGCGGTACACCTCGGGCTGCTCGGTCACCTGGCGTACTTCCTGGTCATGATCGCGCTGGGGATCACGGTCGCGGCCCGGCGGCTCGACGTGCTGCTGCTGAAGTAGGTGGCGCCGGGTGGCCGGACCCGCCGGCCGGGGCGACCATGTGCGCATGACCGTCACCACCCCCAGCGCCACCGCCGCGGACGCGGTTCGCACGATCGCGGTGGCGGTGCTCGCCGTGGCCCAGGCCGTCGTGTCCGGCCTGGGCGGTGGCGGTGCGCTCGGCGAGCCGGTCGGCGCGGTGGCGAACTCCTACCCGACGCCGATCCTGGCCGCGGGCTGGACGTTCTCGATCTGGGGGCTGATCTACGCGGGGTTCCTGGTCTACGCGGTGTTCCAGCTGTTGCCCGGCCAGCGCGGGCGGCAGGTTCACCGCCGGACCGGGTGGTGGCTGGCGGTCGCGGCGGTGCTGAACCCGATGTGGATCGTCGCGTTCAGCGCCCGGCTGCTCCCGCTGGCCCAGCTCGTGATCATCGGCCTGCTGGTCAGCCTCGCCGTCGTCTTCGGCAGGCTCAGCCGCGAGCCGGCCGCGGCGCCGCTCGAGCGGGCCGTGTTCCGGGTGCCCGTCGCGTTGTACACCGGCTGGGTCTCGGTGGCCACCGTCCTCGGGTTCGCCACGACCGGGGCCTGGGTCGGGCTGCCCGGAGACGGGGCGCTGGCCGCTGCCGCGGCGGTCGCCGTGCTGCTGGCGACGGCCGCGATCGTGAGCTGGGTGGTGGGCACCGGGACGAGCGTCGTCGGCTATGCGGCCGCCGTCGTCTGGGGGTTCGTGGGCATCGCGCTCAACGAACCCCCGACCGCCGTCGCGGTGGCCGCGTGGCTGGCCGTCGTGGTGGTCGTCGCGGCGACCACCCGCCGGGTCGCCCGCTCGGTGCAGCCCGCGCGGCTGGCCTGGGGCTGAGCCGCCCGTCGGACCGCCGGAGCCGGACGGGTAGCGTGCCGAGTCGGCAGGAACGCCCGCGGCGCGGAGGAACGAGAAGAATGATCACCGGCAGCATCGTCGCGCTGGTCACCCCGATGCGGGCGGACGGCTCCGTCGACCACGAGGCGCTCGGGAAGCTGGTCGACCGCACCATCGAGGCCGGCACGTCGGCCATCGTGTCGGTGGGCACCACGGGGGAGTCGGCGACCCTCGACGTCGCCGAGCACACCGAGGTCATCCGGCGCACGATCGACATCGCCGCCGGCCGGGTGCCGGTCATCGCGGGCACCGGCGCGAACAGCACCCGTGAGGCCATCCACCTCACGAGCGCGGCGAAGGCGGCCGGGGCGGATGCCGCGCTGCTCGTGACGCCGTACTACAACAAGCCCCCGCAGGAGGGCCTGTACCGGCACTTCCGGACCGTCGCCGAGGCTGTGGACATCCCGCAGATCCTCTACAACGTCCCCGGCCGCACCGCGTGCGACATGCTGCCCTCGACGGTGGCGCGGCTCGCCGAGGTGCCGAACATCGTGGGCCTCAAGGAGGCGCTGGGCGACCTGGACCGGGTCCGCGACCTGGTCGCGCTCGACCTGCCGGACTTCGCGCTCTACTCCGGGGACGACGCCACCGCCAGGGCCAGCATGCTCGCCGGGTTCCACGGCGACATCTCGGTCACGGCCAACGTCGCGCCGGAGGCCATGGCGCGGATGTGCGCGGCCGCCATCGCGGGCGACGCCGAGGCCGCTGCGGCGATCGACGCCGACCTCGCCGGGCTGCACCGTGCGCTCTTCGCCGAGCCGAACCCGATCCCGGTGAAGTGGGCGCT
Source organism: Pseudonocardia bannensis (assembly GCF_012911875.1). Lineage (GTDB taxonomy): Bacteria > Actinomycetota > Actinomycetes > Mycobacteriales > Pseudonocardiaceae > Pseudonocardia > Pseudonocardia bannensis. The sequence continues at coordinate 58,716 of NZ_JAAXKZ010000018.1, forward strand.
CGCGGAGATGGGGCTGATGGAGGAGGGCCTGCGGCTGCCGCTGGTCCCCCTGGACGAGATGCACCACGAGGACGTCCGCGCCGCCCTCCGGATGGCCGGCCTGCTCGCCTGAGCGCCCGCTCACCGGCCCGGCCAGGGCGGGCCGGTGCCACCGCAGGGGACGCGTCTACCCTGATTCAGCGTGAGTGTCCAGTCCGTGTTTCCCGCGCTCGAGCCGCTGCTGCCGCGGGTGTCCAAGCCGGTGCAGTACGTCGGCGGTGAGCTGAATGCCCAGCTCAAGGACTGGGAGTCCACCGCCGTGCGGTGGGCCCTCCTGTACCCCGACGCGTACGAGGTCGGGCTGCCCAACCAGGGCCTCATGATCCTCTACGAGGTGCTCAACGAGCGCGACGACGTCCTGGCCGAGCGCTGCTACGCCGTATGGCCCGACCTCGAAGCGCTGATGCGGGAGAACGGGGTCCCCGCGTTCACCGTCGACGCCCACCGCCCGGTGGGCGCGTTCGACCTGCTCGGGGTCAGCTTCTCCACCGAGCTCGGCTACACGAACCTGCTCACCACCCTCGACCTGGCCGGCATCCCGCTGCACGCCACCGACCGTGACGAGAGCCACCCGGTCGTCGTCGCCGGCGGGCACGCCGCATTCAACCCCGAACCCATCGCCGACTTCGTCGACGTCGCCACGCTCGGCGACGGCGAGGAGGTCGTCGGCGAGATCACCGACGTGGTCAAGGAGTGGAAGGCGGAAGGCCGCCCGGGCGGGCGCCGGGAGCTGCTGTTGCGCCTCGCCGGGACCGACGGCTGCTACGTCCCGTCGCTGTACGACGTCACCTACGGCGAGGACCGGGCCATCGAGTCGGTGACGCCGCAGCACGAGCGGGTCCCGCGCACGGTGCAGAAGCGGACGACGAGCGACCTGGACGCGTGGCCGTACCCGAAGAAGCCGCTGGTACCGCTGGCCGAGACGGTGCACGAGCGGGCCAGCGTGGAGATCTTCCGGGGCTGCACCCGCGGCTGCCGGTTCTGCCAGGCCGGGATGATCACCCGCCCTGTCCGTGAGCGGTCGCTGGCCGGCATCGGCGAGATGGTCGACACCGCGGTGCGGGCGAGCGGGTTCGACGAGGTCGGGCTGCTGTCGCTGTCCAGCGCCGACCACTCCGAGATCGCCGAGATCACCAAGGGGCTCGCGGACCGCTACGAGGGCACGAACACGTCGCTGTCGCTGCCCTCGACCCGGGTCGACGCGTTCAACATCGATCTCGCCAACGAGATCTCCCGCAACGGTCGCCGCTCCGGGCTCACGTTCGCGCCCGAGGGCGGCTCCGAGCGGATCCGGCGTGTGATCAACAAGATGGTCTCGGAAGAGGACCTGATCCGCACCGTCTCCGAGGCGTTCGCGCAGGGCTGGCGCCAGGTGAAGCTCTACTTCATGTGCGGGCTGCCCACCGAGGAGGACTCCGACGTCCTGGAGATCGCCGGGATGGCGCACCGCGTCATCAAGGCGGGCCGGGAGGCGTCCGGGCGCAACGACGTCCGCTGCACGATCTCCATCGGCGGCTTCGTGCCCAAGCCGCACACCCCGTTCCAGTGGGCCGCGCAGGCGCACCCCGACGTCGTCGACGAGCGGCTGCGCAAGCTGCGCACGGCGATCAACAGCGACCGCCGGCTGGGCCGCAACATCGGCATGCGCTACCACGACGGGCAGCCGTCGCTGATCGAAGGACTGCTGGCCCGCGGCGACCGGCGCGTGGGACGGGTCATCGAGCGGGTGTGGCGCGAGGGCGGCCGGTTCGACGGCTGGAGCGAGCACTTCTCCTACGAGCGCTGGACCGGCGCGGCCGCGGCCGAGCTGGAGCCGCTGGGCGTGAGCCTGGACTGGTTCACCACCCGCGACCGGGACCGGGAGGAGGTCCTGCCCTGGGATCACCTCGACTCCGGGCTCGAGCGCGACTGGCTCTGGGACGACTGGCAGGACGCCCTCGACGGCCGCGAGCAGGACGACTGCCGTTGGACGCCGTGTTTCGACTGCGGCGTCTGCCCGTCCACCGGCACCGACATCGAGGTGGGCCCGAGCGGCACCACGCTGATCCCGCTGACGGTGGTGAACCCCGTCGGGGGCAACCGGTTCCCGAGTGGCTGAACCGGGCCCCGGGCCGGCCCCGGAGTTCACGATCCGGGTCGCGGACGAACGCGACCTGGACGCCCTCGCCGGGCTCCGCCGCGCATGGTTCGAGGAGCGGTCCGGGGAACCGGTGGCCGACGCGGGCTTCGAGGCCGCCTTCGCGCAGTGGTGGCGGGTGGAGCTGCCGCGACGGACGTTCTGGCTGGCCGAGGTCGGCTCCGAACGGGCCGGCTACACCCCCATCGGGTCCATCAACGTGGTGGAGATCGTGCACATGCCGCGGCCGGGCTCGCGGGGCGGCCGGATCGGGCAGGTCGGCAACGCGTTCGTCCTGAACGCCTTCGCCGACCGCGGGGTGCCGCGTGCGCTGCTGGCCGAGGCCGTCGAGCACGCCCGGCGGCGGCGGTACCGGCGGCTGCTGCTCGCACCGACCGCAGGCAGCGCGGCGTTCTACCGCCGCGCCGGCTTCAGCCCGGCCGACGACTCGCTGCTCGTCCTGGACCCGGGAGCGCTGCCCGAGTAGCACCCCGCCGACCGCGGGCACGGGATGGATCCCGGGCGCCGGGGCGTTACACCTGTGGGGCGCCGAGCAGGAGGGCCGCAGCGCGATCGCGGACCCGTGCCGTGGTCGTGGGTGCGGAGGTGTCACGGAGGTGCTCACGTCCCGGTTCACCGGACGGGTCCAGGACTTGTGTCCCGGATCCGTGGTGGGCCCCGTGCCGGGGCGTCCGGGCTGTTCGACGGCCCCGTCATCGGGCGTCCGACGGCGCTCTAGACTCGGGGCATGGCACGGATCCGACCCGGTGAGGCGGCGAACCCCGCTCCGCCCACGGTGCAGCGGATCCGCGTGCGCTTCGCCAAGCGCGGGCGGTTGCGTTTCCTGTCGCACCGCGACGTGGCCCGCAGTTTCGAGCGCGCGGTGCGCCGGGCGGGGGTTCCGGTGGCGCACTCGCACGGCTTCAGCCCGCATCCGCGGCTGTCCTGGATCGGGGCGGCACCCACCGGGGCGGCGAGCGAGGCCGAGTACCTGGAGATCGGGCTCACCCGCCCCGTCGATCCCGCGCAGCTCGTCGCGGAGCTCGACGCCGCGCTGCCCGACGGCCTGGACGTCCTGGATGCGGCCGTCGCGGAGGGCGCGCCGCTGGCCGAACGGATCGACGCCAGTCGCTGGTCGGTCGAGCTGCCCGGAGTCGCGCCGGAGACCGCCCGGGCCGCTCTCGCGGCGCTGCTCGCGACCGAGTCGGTGGTCGTGGAGCGGGTGACGCCCTCGGGCCGCCGGGAGATCGACGTCCGAGCCGCCCTGGTCGAGGCCGATGTCGCCGCACCGGCGCCATCGGCGCCGGTGCGGTCGGGTGTCACACCCCCGACGATGGCCGATTCGGGGGCAGTCTGTGCGATACTGACGGCGGTCGTACGGCAAACGACACCCGCCGTTCGGCCCGACGACGTGCTGGGCGCACTCGACGTTGTCGCAGGTCTCAAGCCGCCGGTGCCCGCGAAGGCGACCCGGATGGCTCAGGGCCGGCTCGACAACCGAGGCCGCCTCGCCGATCCGCTCGGCTCGGACCGGGTCACCACCCAGGTCTGAGTGGGCTCGTTCGGTGCGTAACCGGCGCCCCGCCGGTCTCCGGTGCGTCGTCGAGAAATATCGCAGCTGAGGATTGCTCGCCGCGCACCGCGTGGGGAGAGAACGCAAGGCCCCTGTGCGGCCGCCTTTGCAAGGCGCCCGGGGGCGAAGGAGCTGAATGTCGAAGAACAATGTGCCTGCCGGTGGTACCGGCGGGCCGATCACCGTACCCGCTCTGGCCGATCTTCCGGAGAAGCTTCGGGTACACGCGCTGGCCAAACTGATCGGCCGTACGAGCCGAGAGGTGCTCGCGACCCTGTCCGACCTGGGCGTCGAGGTCCGCAGCGCGCAGTCCAGCGTCACCCGCCCGGTGGCCGAGCGGGTCGTCTCCACGCTGCTGCCGGATTCCGGCGCGGAGGGCGAGACGGCGATCGCGGACGAGGCGGTCGACGCTCCCGGCGAGCCGCTGGGCGAGCCGGCCGCCGCCGAGGCCCCCGAGGCCCCCGAGGC
>NZ_JAAXKZ010000190.1 GCF_012911875.1 Pseudonocardia bannensis
CAGTACCGCGAAGAGCAGGCCCGACCAGCCGGCCAGCTGCGCGTGGCCCCGGGCGGTCGAGGCGATGCCTGCCGGCCCGGCGACGGGATCCGCCGGGGCGTCCGGTGCCGCACCCTTGCCTCGGGCCGGCATCCGCATGATTCCCTCCGGAGGTCGCCGTCCGCCGGATCGGAGCGCCCGTACGCCCGGCGGGAATCGCGCGATCCGGACAGTCCTCCCGGACGACCCGGCCGTCTAGGGACCTTGGTCCCGTCGGTCGTGGGCCAGGGGCGTGGACCGTGAACGGGCACGACGGCCCCGGACTAGGGTCTGTGGCATCAGCGAGCCATCCCACCACCCCGCCCACCACCCGTCGACCCGTACCCGCGACTGGGTGCACGAGGCCATCCGGCTCGTCGAGGCCGATGCGAACCGCTCGGCCGACACCCACCTGCACGTCCTCCCGCTGCCGCCGGAGTGGGGGGTCGAGGTGTATCTCAAGGACGAGTCGGTACATCCCACCGGCAGCCTCAAGCACCGGCTGGCCCGGTCGTTGTTCCTCTACGGACTGGCCAACGGCTGGATCACCGAGAAGACCACGCTCGTCGAGGCGAGCTCCGGGTCCACCGCGGTGTCGGAGGCCTATTTCGCCCGGTTGATCGGAATCCCGTTCGTGGCGGTCATGCCACGGGCCACCAGCCCGGAGAAGATCGCGCTGATCGAGCGCTACGGGGGGCGCTGTCACTTCGTCGACCGTGCTCCGGACATGTACGCCGAGGCCGAGCGGCTGGCCCACGAGTGTGGTGGGCACTACCTCGACCAATTCACCCACGCAGAGCGGGCCACCGACTGGCGGGGCAACAACAACATCGCCGAGTCGATCGTCGACCAGCTCGCTCTCGAGCAGCATCCGGTCCCGGAGTGGATCGTCGTCGGCGCCGGGACCGGCGGCACCTCCGCGACCATCGGCCGCTATATGCGCTACCGGCGCCTGCGCACCCGGCTCGCGGTCGTCGACCCGGAGGGCTCGGCGTTCTTCCCCGCCTGGGCCACCGGTGCGACGGACTACACCACCGGGGTGGCGTCGCGGATCGAGGGGATCGGCCGGCCGCGGATGGAACCCAGCTTCATGCCGGGTGTGATCGACCTGATGATCCCCGTGCCCGACGCGGCCAGCGTCGCCGCGGCCCGGCACCTCCACGCGGTGACCGGGCGGTGGGCGGGCGGCTCCACGGGGACGAACCTGTGGGGCGTGTGGCAGCTCGTCGCGCGGATGCGGTCCGAGGGCGTCCGGGGCAGCGTCGTCACGCTGATCTGTGACGGCGGCGAGCGCTACCGGCACAGCTACTACGACGACGGCTGGGTCGCGGCGCAGGGCCTGGACCTCGCCCCCTACACCGCCACACTCGAGCGCTTCCTCGCCACGGGCGAGTGGGCGCCCCCCGCCTAACCGAGGGCGGCCGCGGTGGCCAGCAGCAGCGCCTCGCTGTCCGGACGGCCGACCAGCTGCACCGGCACGCGCGCCGCACCCCAGCGCACCGGGACCACGATCGCCGGCAGCCCGGCAAGGTTCCATGCCTGGGTGTAGGGGATCCGCGACGCTGAGACGAGCAGCGTCGACAGGTAACCACGCCCCGCCAGTGCACCGGCGGCGACCGGCGGGCCGGCCACGGCGGGGAGCAGCAGCAGGTCGTGGCCGCCCTCGTCCATCCACGACACCACCCGCTGCCGCCAGGCGTCGGCGACACCGGGCCGGGGACCGCCGAAGCGCAGCACCCGGCGGCCCTTGCGCGCGATGACCGCCGTCCGCCGTTCGACGCCGCGGCGGTCCAGGCCGAGTTCGGCGACGTCGAGGGCGACGCCGGCGTGCCAGCGACGGGTCCAGCGGGAGATCAGCGCGAGGGGGTAGGGGGGATCGTCGGCGACCATCCGCACCCCCCGCTCGGCCAGCAGACGCGCGGCCTTACGCACGGCGTCGCGGTAGACCGGTTGCAGCCGGGCGATCGGGGACGGGCTGCGCAGCGACATCGCGATCCGGGCCGGCGGTGACGGTTCGGCGGGGGCGCGCCCCGACAGCACCTCGAACATGATCGCGGCGTCCGCGGCCGTCCGGGCGATCGGCCCGGCGACGCTCAGCCCGCACCAGTGCTCGTCGGCGCCGCCGGGCAACGGCACGGTCCCCGCACCCGGCTTCAACCCGACCAGACCGCAGTAGGCCGCCGGCATCCGGATGGAGCCGCCGCCGTCGGTCCCCAGCGCGAGCGCTGCCATCCCGTCCGCGACCGCGGCGGCGCTGCCGCCGCTGGACCCCCCGGGGTCCAGTCCCTCGTCGAGCGGGTTGCGGGTCGTTCCGAGGGCCGAGTCGGTGAAACCCCAGATCGCGAGCTCGGGCATCCGCGTCTTGCCGATCACGACCGCGCCCGCCCCGCGGAGTCGCCTGACGAGCTCGTCGTCGCGGCGGGCCGGCACGTCCGATGTCGCGGCCGAGCCGTGCCGGGTGGGGAAGCCGGACACGTCGACGTTGTCCTTGATGGCCACCGGGACGCCCGCCAGCGGCAGCGCGAAGCGGTCCGGCCGGGCGTCGACCCCCGCCGCCTCGGCGAGCACCCGTGGCGGGTCGACGGCCTGGAACGCACCGATGACCCGATCCCGCTCGGCGATCCGGGCCAGGTGCGCTCGTGCGATCTCGACCGCGCTGATGCGCCCGTCGCGCACGCGTCCGGCGAGCTCGACGGCGCTCAGCCCGGTCAACCTGCCCGGGTCGGCGGAAACCTTGCTGGCCATCGGCACACCTTTGCATCCGTCCCGGTCCGACGGACGGCGACCCGCCGGGTACAGGGGGTGACCGAACGGGGCATACCGGATCGGAACCGGGCGGCGCCGGATCCGCTGCGGAAGGATCAGGCTGCGGTGCCCACCGCTTCGTTCAGCGCCCGGTTCGGCAGCGGCAACCTGGCGTCCACGGCGCGCAGTACCTCGCTGTGGCCGCCGAGGGGCTGCAGGGCCGCGGTCACCGGAGCCAGCGCTTCGGCGCCGACCACCAGCGGGATCGCGGTGGCGAGGGCCCACACGACCAGCACCGCCGTCCCGGCTGCGGCGACGGCGCCGAGGGTCCGGTCCACCACGCGCAGCCGGCTGCGGACGAGGCCGCGAGAGATGAGCCGCCCGACGGCGCCCCCGGCCCACAGCCCGGCCAGCAGCCCGAGCGCGAGGCCCGCGAGGCGCAGCAGGCCCTGGGCGAGCGGCCCGGACCCGGCGGGTGCGAACAGCGCGGCCAGGGGCAGCGCGATCGCGATGCCGAGCAGCAGACCGGCCAACCGGCCGGTTCGCTCGGCCCCGCCGGAGCGGCGGAACCCGCCGACCGCGGCCAGCACGACGACGGCGATGAACAGGAGATCGAGCATGGTCAGGTCGAACGGCACGGTGGCCTCCCTCGATGGGCTCCGGTCACCGAGTTTGCCCCTGCTTGCTGAGAGGGACCTGAACGCCGGAGACCGGGGGGAGGCTTGGCGGAGGCGGACGGGAATCGAACCCGCCTGGCCGAGATGCTCGACCACGTCGGTTTTGAAGACCGCGAGGGCCACCAGGCACCCTGACGCCTCCAGGCCGGAGCCTAGGGCAGGGGCGATCAGCCCGCCGGACGCAGGGCCTCCGGCACGCCGGCGGCCACGTCGAACAGCGCGAGCAGGCCCGTGGCCTCCAGCGCGCGGGTGACGATCCGGGAGCCGCAGACCAGTCGCAGGAGGTGGCCGCGCTGCTCCGCGTCGTCCTTGGCCGCGACCAGAACGGCCAGCCCCGCCGAGCCGAGGAAGGTCACCGCGGAGAGGTCGAGAACCACCAACGGCACGCTCGGCAGGTGCTCGTCGAGTTCGTTGCGCAGCACCGGCGCGGTCATCGTGTCGATCTCGCCTCGAACGTGGACGACCACGGCACCGGGCCCGTGCTCGACCACCTCGAACCGGACCACCTCACCGGCGGCCGTCTCGCCGATCTCGGCGGGTGATTCGCCGCTCATGCGCACTCTGCTCCTCGACACCTCTCGTGAACTCATGGGGCGGACTGTGGTCTCAACCGCGACCCAACCCTACGGCCCCCCGTCGTCGGCACACAACAAAGCCCCACTGCACGCGTTTAGCCCGATGTGATGGCGGGCACAGCGGCCGTATCGGCCGTAGGTGTGCCCGAGGAGGACGACGTGTACCGCAGATCGCCCGAAGCCGATGCCAGGCGGATCGGCCAGGTGCTCGCCGCAGCCGAGTTCCCGGCCGCCAAGTGGCAGCTGATCGCCCACGCCGAGCACTACGGCGCCGACGCCTGCACCCGGGCCGAACTGTGGTCCCTGCCGGTGGCGACCTACCCCGACCTCACCGCCGTGCTCATGGTGCTCGGCCTGCTCACCCCACCGACGCGGGCCCGCCCGGGGTACCGCACCCAACCGGGGGTCCAGGCCGCGGCCCGCACCCGCCCGACCAGCTGAGACACCGCGCCGACTCAGCCGCTTCACCTGCCGTCCGTGGCGGCTGCCATCCTGCCGCCATGGGAGATCAGTTCGCGGTCCGTGTCGGTGTCCGCAGCTACGAGGTGGACGCCAACGGCCACGTCAACCACGCCGTGTACCACCAGTACGGCGAGCACGCGCGGATGGAGCACATGCGCGCCGCGGGCTGCTCGCCCGTCGAGCTGGGCCGGCGCGGCTGGGGTGTGGTGCTGCTGGAGACCCACGTCCGGTTCCTGAGCGAGCTGCTGCTCGGCGAGCAGGTGGAGATCAGCTCGCGGGTCGAGTTCGGCGAGGGCAAGACGTTCGGCATCGAACACGTGCTGCGCCGGGTCGACGAGCCGGACGGCAGGGTCGCCGCGGAGATCAGCTGCCGGATGGGGCTGCTCGACACGACCGCGCGACGGCTCGTGGCCGACCCCGGCGCGCGGTTCGCCGAGGTCGCGACCGACCCGGGGCTGCTGGGCATCGGCCGGGGATGACCCCGGACACGCGGATCAGTCGATCGTGTGGTCGGTGCGGCCGCGAACGGCGGGGACGAGCCCGATCGCGCAGATGACCCAGCGCCGGGTGGTGCTGCCCCACCGCAGGGCCCGCGGAAGCGCACCCGGGGCCGGCCGGGCAGCACGGTCGCGGCGGGGCGATCACGGTGCCGCGGGTGCTCGCGGTCGGCTACCACCACTTCGCCTGGCTGCTGTTCGTGCTCGACCCGCGCTGGAGCTGCCGCTTCAACGCCGACTTCGAGGACCACGCCGAGCACTCCTACTCACCGTGCACCGCGGCGAGTTCGTCGGGCTGATGGGACCCTCGGGCTGCGGCAAGTCGACACTGCTGCACCTGCTGGCCGGGCTCGACCGGCCCGACGAGGGCACCGTGTCGCTGGGTCGCTGGCCGGCATTCGGACCGAGGAGCTCAGCGAGGCCCGCGCCCGCGACCTACTCGACACCCTGGGCCTGCTGGACAAGCCCGGTGAGGCGCCGGGGGCGCTGTCCGGCGGGCAGCGCCAGCGTGTGGCGATCGCCCGGGCGCTGGCCAACCGGCCGACCCTGCTGCTGGCCGACGAGCCGACCGGGGCGCTGGACTCGGAGGGCGCGGCCGGGGTGCTCGACCTGTTCCGCCGGCTGCACCGGGCCGGGCAAGGGACCCGCCGCTACGGCGCCGATCTGCGCGTGGTCACCGACGCCGCGCATCCCGACCGGGGCGCGGCGCAGCTACTGGCCATCGAACCGTGGCGCTCCACGGGGATGGGCGCGCTGTGCATCGATCCGGGACCGGTCGGCGAGGCGGTGCGCATCGGGCACGCCTCGGCGGTCGCCGCTCTCGACGCCGCCGGGGGCTGAGGACCGCGGCGGGTGTCCGCATTCCGATCACGGCGGCGCAGCCCGCCTCCCGAACGGTTACCGTCGTCGCCATGGGCAAGGGTGGGACGGGTAGCGAGACCGACCGCGGCATCGACCGCGGCATCGACGGCGTGATCGACGCCGCGAGCCCCACCGGCCGACGGCCGCGGGCCGGCATCGTGGTCACCGGTAGCGAGCTGCTGACCGGGGCGATCCCCGACCGGAACGGTCCGTGGCTGGCCGAGCGTCTCGGCGAGCTGGGCTTCGAGGTCGCGCACCTGCTGATCGTCGGTGACCGGCCGGAGGACCTCGCCGACGCGCTGCGCTTCGTCGCCGATGCGGGGGCCGAGCTGATCGTCACCAGCGGCGGGCTGGGCCCGACCGCGGACGACCTCACCGGGGAGGTCGTCGCCGCGTTCGCCGGTGTCGACCTGGTGCTCGACGAGGACATGCAGGCGCACATCGCGGGGATCCTGGCCAGGTGGGCGGCCCGGACCGGCTTCGGCGGCCCCGCCCTGGAGGCGGCCAACCGCAAGCAGGCGATGGTGCCCCGCGGTGCCGTCGCCCTCGACCCGGTCGGTACCGCGCCCGGCCTGGTCGTCTCCCGGCCCGGCGGCCCGCTGGTGGTCGTGCTGCCCGGACCGCCGCGGGAGCTGGAGGGCATGTGGCCGGCCGCGCTGGCCGCCGAGCCCGTCGCCGCGCTGCTGGCCCGGGTGCCGCGGGCCCAGGCCCGCTCACTGCGCTACTTCGGGTTGCCCGAGTCCGAGATCGCCGCGACCCTGCGCGAGCTGGAGTCCCAGCTGGACCTCTCGGCCGTCGAGGTCACCACCTGCCTGCGCCACTCGGAACTCGAGGTCGACCTGCGGCCCCGGCCGGGTGCGGAGGACCTCGCGGAGAAGCTCGCCGGTGAACTCGTCTCCCGGCACGCCAAGCACCTGGTCAGCGCGGACGGGACGAGCACCGACGAACTGGTCGCCCGCGCGCTGCTGGATGGTGGCCTGACCGTGGCGACGGGGGAATCCTGCACCGGCGGGCTGCTGGCCGGCCGGCTCGTCGACCGGCCCGGATCCTCCTCCTACGTCGCCGGTGGGGTGGTGGCCTACTCGAACGAGGCCAAGGTCGAGATGCTGGACGTGCCCGCGGAGCTGATCGACCGGCACGGGGCGGTGTCACCGCAGGTGGCACGGGCCCTGGCGGACGGGGCCCGGGCCCGGTTCGGCGCCGACATCGGCGTCGGCATCACCGGGGTGGCCGGTCCCGACGGCGGCAGCGAGACCAAGCCGGTCGGCTACGTGTGCTTCTGCGTGACCACCGCCGACGGCCAGGTGATCAGCCGTGATCCGGTCCTGCCGGGCAGCCGGTCGGACATCCGGGAGCGCTCGGTGGACCTCGCGATGCACCTGATCCTGCGCGCCGCGGGTGCCCGGCCACCATCCCCGTAACCCCCGGCC
>NZ_JAAXKZ010000191.1 GCF_012911875.1 Pseudonocardia bannensis
ATATCCACCAGGGCCAATCCCGGCCTCCTGCGCACCCGTCGTTGACGAGCACCCAAGCAGGCCGATCACGGCCGGGTGTCCAACATGTCCTGCAACCACACTGTCAAACATCTCCCGCGACTCGACAACGGCCGCAGCGTTGCTGTGCTCAGACTTTCGATTCCGTATCAAGGCGGCTCCGGCGCCGGCGAAGTTGGACCGCCGGGCGGGCGTGCGGCCTCCGGCCGGTCCCGCCCGGCGGTCCAACTCGCACGCTTGTCTTCTGGCCAAGGTCACCTCCGCGGACGTGGCCAGGATTCCAGCTACCCGACTCCACCGAACCCGGGGCCAACCAGTATCCACGAACCGGATACAAGGCCCGAATCCACGAACGCCGTGTGATCTATGGTCCTTTGTATGGCTCCCCGCACGCGGCTTCCTCGATCCTCCTTGCTCAGGTGGTGCGCGCACGGACGGGTAACGACAGGCATGGACGTGACGGCTCGTGGCCGGTAGCGCCGCTCCTCGGCCGAACGGGCGGGAGTTGCTGGTCAACGCCGGGGTGGCGTTCCAGCAGGTATGGGCGGCTGCGCCGGGCCTTCTGCTCGCCTACCTGGTGGCGACCGCGGCCTCCGCCGGGGCTCCGGTTCTCGTCGCATGGCTGACCAAGAACATCCTCGACGGCGTCGTGGCCGGGGCCGCCTTCGGCGATCTCGTCTCAGGTGCGGTCACCTTGGCGGCCGCCGGCGCCGCTGTGGCAGTGGTCCCGCCGGTGAGCCGGTACCTGACCGGCCAGATCGAGCGGAGGTCCTCCCTCTACTCGACCGAGTGGTTGTACCGGGCGGTCGGGCGGTTCATCGGCCTCGGCCGCTTCGAGGACCCGGAGTCGCTAGACCGGCTGCGGCTGGCGGACAACAGCACCCGGGCGCCGGCCATGGTCGTGAACTCCGGGCTGCAGGCGGTCGGTGGCGCGCTGACCGTCACCGGGTTCATCGCGACTCTCGTCGTGGTCAGCCCGGTGATGACGGCCATCGTCCTCGCTTCGTCGATCCCGATCCTGGTCGCCGAGCTGGGGCTGTCACACAGGCGCGGGGCGATGGAGTGGCAGCTGGGCCCGGCCGAGCGCAGGGAGTTCTTCTACAGCAGCCTGTTGACCGAGGTGAACGCCGCCAAGGAGGTCCGGCTGTACGGGCTGTCGGATTTCCTGCGCGGGCGGATGTTGACCGAACGCCACGTCTCGGACTCGGCGCGGCGCACGATGGATCTGCGAGAGACATGGACCCAAGGCGGGTTGTCGCTGCTGGGCGCCGCGGTCGTCGGCGGTGGCCTGATCTGGGCGATCCGCGCCGCCACCCAAGGCGAGCTCTCCGTGGGTGACGTGTCCCTCTTCGTCGGCGGCGTCATGGGCGTGCAGGGCGCGGTCGGCGGGCTGATCTCGGGATTCGCGGAAGCGCACAACCAGGTGCTGATGTTCGACCACTATCGGCGGATCGTCGAGTCCGAACCCGACCTTCCGGTCCAGGCACGACCGCGGCCCGCCCCAGCCATGCGCCACGGCATCGAGCTGCGGGACGTGTGGTTCCGCTACAGCGACAACCACTCATGGGCGCTCCGCGGTATCTCCCTACACATCCCGCACGGTCGGGCCGTCGGGCTCGTCGGCCGCAACGGCGCGGGCAAGTCCACGTTGGTCAAGCTGCTCTGCCGGTTCTACGACCCGACGCAGGGGGCCATCTACTGGGATGGAATCGACCTGCGCGAGCTCGACCCGGACACGTTGCGACGCAGGATCTCGGGCGTGTTCCAGGACTACATGGAGTACGACCTGACCGCGGCCGAGAACATCGGGATCGGTGACCTCGACGGGCTGGACGACCGCAACCGGATCGTTGCCGCGGCTCGCCGGGCCGGAATCCATGACAAGTTGGTGACACTGCCCCACGGCTACGGGACCCTGCTCTCCCGGCTGTTCATGAGCGAGTCCGACAAGGTCGATGCCGAAACCGGCGTCGTCGTCTCGGGCGGCCAGTGGCAACGGCTCGCCCTGGCCCGCGCGCTCTTCCGCCACCAGCCGGACCTCATGATCCTCGACGAGCCCACCTCCGGGCTGGACGCCGAGGCCGAGGCCCGCATTCACGAGCAGATCCGGCTACACCGCGCGGGCCGCACGAGCCTGCTGATTTCACACCGGATGAGCGGCATCCGCGACGCGGACCACATCGTCGTGCTCGACGAGGGTGCGCTGGCCGAGGAGGGGAACCACGACGATCTGATGGCGCGCGGCCGGATCTACGCCGGGCTGTTCCGGATGCAGGCCGCGGGTTACACCGACGACGACGCCGACGCGGTGACGGAGCAGAACCAGGTCATCCAGTCGGAGACAGTGCCGATCCGGGCTATTCGGCGAAGATAGTAGCTGGAAACAGAACCGGCGGTAGTCGAATCCGCTGATCAGCGGACTCGACTACCGCCGAGCGACGCTACGCGGCTCTGCATCTAGATAACGTGAGCCGCAGCACATCGAACTGCTAGCAGTGCGGCCCACAAGGGATGCCCTTACGGCAGAAGGTGGGGCGCCCGCAGCCGTAGTAGCAGGTCCGGCTGTGGCAGCCGTTGCGGTAGCGGTGGCACCAGGTGCTCTCCTTGCACGCGGCCGCCGGAACCTCCGGCACGATTCGTGCGAGCACTCGATCGGCAATTCTATGCATCATACCCACTCGATTAAACCCCTCCCAGAATGAATGGTTCAGGCCACACCTTAGCGATCATGGTCGGCTGGTCGCAAGTCGTAGGCCGGGCGCTCGACATATCGTCGGATCGGTGGCCGACTACTTCGAAATTAACTCTTTGGCTTCCGCGGTCGAGAGGACCGCCGACACGACCATGTCGCCCTCGACCACAAAGAACGAAGGATAGGTGTTGATCTCGAATCCGGTCCCGATCGGTCCATCGGAATCCGACTCCCGCACCACGGGCACCGGCTCCAGCGCACTCAGCAGCTCGTCACCGCCCTCGCCCGACACCACTGCGAACCCCGAGGTCCCGGACGCCACCGCGGCCGCGAATTCGGGCGCCTGCTCCAGACACCCCGGGCACGAGGTCGAGAAGAACCCGATCACCCCGGGTTTGTCACCGAGGAACGCTGCATCCACCGTCCGGCCGTCTTCTGCCTTCGCGGTGAACGCCGGCACCTTCGAGCCGGCAGCCAACCCGCCGGGCGAGGCAAAGGCCGGCCCGAGGGAGGCGAACTTGCGCTCGTGCGTGGCGAGCCGCCGCACCACCGCACCCGTCAACAGCAGGTTGGCGACCACCAGAAGTCCTAGCGCCACCAGGGCGACCACGACGAGTTCCACGGGAACACTCCTTCAACGAGTCGAGAGCGTCGGCATCGGCCGGTCGACGCCACTAGCCGGCACGGGGAGCGACGACCTCGACCAGATCGTCGAAATTCGCGACGGCGGCCAGCACCACGGCGGCGAGCACGCCTGTGACCACGAACGAACCGATCGGGGGTGCGACCGCCTGGTACGTGGATGCGACGCCGCCGCCGGCGGTGGCGATTGCCGCGAGCACGACGTTGCGCACGATATGCGCGCCTTGCAATGGTGCGGCGACCGCACCGAAGCACCGGCAGCGCGGACGGGTGCCACGCCGCAGGGTCAGGCCGATGACAGCCGCGAATCCAGACAGCAGCACCGCGCCGAGCGCCAGACCGGCCACCGCGGTTGCCGGTACCAGCGCGAGCGGGACGACGGCGATCTCAGCGGCGGTCACCATCGCCGCGACCGGCACCCGCAAACGCGGTGGCACCTGAAAGTCGGCCAATGACCGCGCAAACCCCGACTGTTCCCGCACCTTGCCGTAAGCCGACATCGCGAACACGCCAGCCGTGATGAACTGGCTGGTCAGCAAGAGGTAGATCACGTGTCTTGGCTCCGGGGGGCCTCAGGCCCCGCAGCGCGAGACGATTATCGGCGGTTGAAAATTCTAGCCAATCGCCATAAGCGGCTACAAGATCGCCAGCTATGATGAAGCTCTCACGAATGGTGCTGCTATCACGCCACGAGTGGGGTCCGCCAGGGCCTCGCCCAGCTTGCGTACCAGCGTCACCTGCCGGGTCAACCGGGAGTTGTGCAACCCGGACCACAGATCGACGCGGGTACAGCGAGGGCTGGCGGCGGTGCGAGCGCTGCTGCCGTGGCGGCAGCGCTCTGCCACAGCTACCGGCCGACGGTGCGCCGGTGGGGGTGAGTCGTGCGACCGCCAGCTGTGCTTTCATCCGCGCCTGTTCCAGGCCGAAACCCCAGCCGCAGCCCTCCATGACACTGCGGGTCGGCGGGCTTTGCCTTCAGCGGGTTGCGTCACCATCGAGCGCCCGCCGCGCGGCAACATTCCTCTGCCGGCGGTGTACGGCGCGAGGAATTCCAGGCCCGGACAGCCCTCACGGATGCGTACGCATGCTCTTTCCCTGATCGAATTGTCTCCGCGGTGATCGGAAGCGCTCAAGAGGGGGATAATCGCGCCACGACCACACCGACGAGCTCGCTGCGCGGGATCGCGCCCCAGCTGACCGAGTCCGCGCTGTCGTGAGCATCGCCCTTGACGAACACGTGCCCGTCCGGGACCGGCCACGTCGCGTCCGTGCCGTCGATCGTTGCGCCGAACTGCTCGACTGAGCGGCGGACAGGGGAGAGCCGGTCCAGCGGGACCCGGGCGATCTCGCCGGGCAGCGCCAGTACACGCTTGATGAATAGTGCCGATCCGTCGCCGCCCGCCGCCGCGGGTACCCGGCCGACGACGATCACGCCGCGCCGTAGTGGCCGCCACGGACCCGGTCGCATCGCGAGCAGGCGGTCGCCGTCGTGCAGAGCCGGGACCATGCTGTCGCCCTGCACTCGGATGATCCGCAGGAGGTGCCCGAGCGCGCGCATTCGTGTGCGCTGCGGAGGGGTCAGCATGCGTGAATCTTAGGCCCCCGTCGCGCGCCCGCCCGCCGCGACCGGTGTGACGACCGAGCCGAGAGTCGCTCCGTCTCGTACTCGTCTCACAGACGGGGAGAGGACTTGAGGTCAGTCCGCCAGCGTGGTGTGCGACAACTACCGCGCGATCTTCAATGAGCGTGACGGCGCGGGGCAGCCCGCCGGTGTGTCGCCGCCGGTGACGGGGTGAGGCTCTCGGTAAGACAGCAGTCGACCAAGATCCGATGCCCCAACCGGCAGCCTCGTTGCTGTCTTACCTTGCCGCGATTCCGTTGTCGAACCACACGCTCACCCAGCTCAGCCAGCATCGTCCAATGACCGGAGTGGGTTTCAGTCAGACATGAGTCAGATCGTCGACTCCACCTACACGGCGGTGACTCAGAGCTGAAACAGCGCCCTCGCCGGGCGGGCACGTCTCCGGGATGGCACTCGGAAGGCGCGGGGGAGCGGGCCCGGCCCCCGGGTTACTCCGGGAATCAACGGCAAGTACTGAAGACGGCCCGCGTTTCCTAGAAGACGCGGCTGGGAGTCCGCGCAGCGCGCGAGCTGGCCCCGGTGGTCTGGCCAAGGGCCAGGGGGCCGGCCACGGTGACCCTGTAGTCCCGCTCGGGTGATGCGCGGGCACACAGCTGCGAGGACAGTTGCCGGGCCGCGTTCCGGGGTCCGCGGATCCCGCAGCGCCGCTGCGCAACGAACGGAACATGCCTGCCCGTCCCGGCTCGCGCGGGCACCGCGAGCCGGACGCGGGCGGTGGTACCGAGCCGCGGGAGTCGCCATGTCCGCCGTTGATGATCTGACAGAGCTCGTCGAGCGCGTCGGCGCGGCGGAACGGGCCGCGCTCGCGTCGAAATGGAAGGAGCGCCCCGACGTCGAAGCACTGAGGCGCAAGGTCCAGCGGGCCGTCGACGAGCAACGTGACCTGGAACGGCGATCGACCACGGCGGCCGCCCTGACCGGCAGGCGGGCGCGCCTGCGGGAGGCCTTTCTCAGCGGCGACCTCGACGACCCGGGGCGGCCCGCCGACGGCGTACCGTCCGCACCGGAGCAGGTCAGCCACGCCGCCGCCGCCCGCGCCGAGGCCGATGCCGTCGCAGCGGTGACCATGGCGCGGCTGGCGCTGCAGGAGGCCCATCTCGCGGTTCTCGACGCCCGTCTCGCCCGGATCGATGCCGGCGAGGCCGAACCCGAGGCGGCGGCAGCCGACGGACACGTCCCGCTGCAGGGACGCAACGCGGTGAGCCGGCACGGGCCGGCGCTGGCCCGTGGCCTCCGGGGCGAGATCGAGTACATCCTTACCCGCAGACCCCGCACGGTCGTGAAGAGCCTGGCCATCAGCCTGGCCATGGGCCTGCTGTACCTCGGCTTCCTGAGGGTGTTCGCGTGGGACAGGAACCAGAAGTGGTTGCCCTACCTCGGCCTGTGGGTGATCTCGGTGGTCATGGGCGGCGCGGTGTGCCTCAACGCGATGAGCTTCGACGCCATGAGAGTCCGCGCCGCTCTCGACGGCGGCGCCCGGCTGTGGCACCTGCTGGTGATCAAGAACCTCGCCCTGGCCAGCCTGGTCGCACCGGTCGGCTTCCTGCTCAGCGGTCTGCTCGCCTGGCGGGCCGGTGACCTGGCCGCGTTCTTCAAGGCCTGCGCGTTGCTGATCTGTTTCATCGTGCTGTGGCTGGGAGTCGGCAACGTCCTGTCGGTGCTCCTGCCGATCCGCGACGAGCCGATCTGGAACCGTAAGCAGTCCGGCACCCTCAAACAGTTCATCATCGCCTTCACGGTGTCCTACCTGATCGGCTACCTGGTGAACCTCATGCTGATCTGGCGGGTGTTCGCGGCCCGGGAGATGGCCTCGAGGCTGGGCGAGGTGGTCGTCCCGGCGATCTTCGTCGTGCTCAGCAGCGTCACGATGTGGTTCCTGCTGACGATCTTCGCGGTGGCGCTGTCCCAACAGCCGAAGATCCGCCGCGCGCTGTGGCGGGAGATCGCCGACTACAACTCCAACGCCGAAGCGCGGGCATTCGCCGAACAGGCGGCGCGGGCGCAGGCGCAGCCCGCGACGCCCGGATCGGCGGGAGCGACCGGACGGGCCGACGACCGGTCGGCTTCACGCGGCTGACCGACCGCTGCGTCGGTGGGCCGGTTCGAGCTGAGGGCCCAGGCCGTGATCGTCACGTCC
>NZ_JAAXKZ010000192.1 GCF_012911875.1 Pseudonocardia bannensis
GCACATCCCTGCGCTACGACCCAAAAGCCCCTGCGCCGGCCTGACCCTCTACGCCGTCCTCCGCGAACTCCAGACCCTCCTCGGCCTCTGGACCGGCGCCTGCCACACCTGCCAACGCCCCTACCCAAACCCGACCTAACAAAGCCCTACTAGCAGGGCCCCGAGAACGCGCCGGCCAGGGCCCACGCCGGCGGGCACGCCGGCGTGGGCCGCGGGCCGGCGGACGGAGGGGTGCGGCCGGCCTTGGTGGGCGGGGCCGGGGTCCGGCAGCGCCCACCGATGCCCCCTGCTCCATCAGCGAGCGACCGGCGGTGCGTCGGATCCCGTCCGCCCGCCGATGGACTCGGCGGGTCGGCACCACGTGTTACCGCGCCACCGGTCTGCCGGTGGTCCTCATCCCGGGTTCGGACCCTCCTCGGGATCGATCAGGTCGGGGGTCGCGGCGTGTTGTCTGCGCCAGGCGTGGAAGGCGGCTGACGTGCCGTCGGTCCGGGCGAGCTGGCGCAGTGCGACCGCCACGGTCGCCCGGGCGGGCGGGTGAGTCGGCAGGTACTCGCCCTCGGGGCCGCGCCGGGCCCGGACCGCCGCGATCACACCGGCCTTGACCGCGCCCAGCACCGGATCGCCGAACTCGACCAGCAACGCCTGGAACGCCGCGTGCCGCGCCGCGTCGAACGGCAGCGGCCGCCCGGCCTGGTCGGCTGCCGGGTGCGCCGGGTAGAGGTGCGCGGCCGGCACCCAGCCCTCCGGGATCGGCGCGGTGGCCGGGTGTGTCCGGTCCTGCTGCAGCAGATGCGGCAGCAGATGGGTATGCGGCCCGACGGGCGAGCGCCCGCCCGGAGGCGGGATCGCGGTGAACACCTCGATCCGGCCGCAGGCCGTCACGAACACCCGGTGTGGGCTGTGCGCGGCGACGACGGCCGCGAGCCCGAGCTCCGGGTCGAACAGCGACCGGCCCTCGGCCGCGCGCAGCTCGGCGATCAACCCGGGGTCGGCTGTGCGCACGCAGGCGTCGACCGTCGGGGTGCCCAGCCCGAGATCGAACAGGATCGCGCCGGCGTCCTGGGGCCGCATCGCGTCACCGTCGGGGCCGAGCTCGGTCACCGCGGTCCGCACCGAGCGCCGGGCTGCGTCGGCGGGCAGGCAGAACGCGATCGCGTGGTGCCAGTGCAGGTCGGGTCCGGCCGGGGTCTCGTAGGCGACGGCGACGACGCCGCCGGGCAGGACGAGTTGGATGCCCCCGCGCGGGGTGACGACGCTGCTCGGGCCGCGGGAGGCCGGCTCCCGGGAGTCGCGGGCGAACTCCGCGAGTGCCCCGAGGGTTCCCATGCCCCATCCGGCAGCGGGGTCGGCGAGCTGATCGGAGACCAGCAGTCGCATCGGAGCGTCCGCCGGGTCGGTCTCGTCGGGCATGTCGGGTGGCGGTGGCGTCGCAGGGCCGGCCATCCCTCGAGCGTGGCAGCAGGCCTCGGCGGGGGCAACGGACGGCTCAATTCGAGACGTTCGGGACCCCGCGAGATGTCTCAGACGTCGATGCCCACGTTCATCAGCGCCACGTAGCCGTCGGTGGTCCTCCTGGTCGTCAGGATCAGGCGCGAGTCGAAGATGCGATCGTCGGAGTTGGTGGTGTCTCGCCCGGTGTGGTCGGAGTAGGGCGCGGCCGTGTACACCGCGTCGGTCACGGCCTCGTCGAAGAACAGCTGACTGGTGAGCATGGCGGTGCTGCCGATGTGGACCTTGGCGCCGGGCCCTGGGTCTCCTCAGGGGTGAGCGTGCACGTTCCCGCGGTGGCGAACTGCGCGGTCAGGTCGACACCGGCGGCCGTGGCGGCCACGGTCGCGCCGGTGCCGCTGGTCACGGTGGAGCCCCCGGTGGAGGTGCTGCAGGCGGCGACGAGCGCACCGAGACCGATCGCGCCGCCCGCGCGCAGGGCCCGACGGCGGGAGATGCGCGTCCGGCTGTCCTGGACATCGCGGTTCATCGAGGCTCCTCGTGCGGATCGGGTGTACGGGGCGATACCCGTCGGATCCCGAGGCGCCGGACTGGGCGGGTGCTGTGCGAGATCTGTGGGTCCGTTGTGCCCGCCGTCCTGCACTCCCGGATCGGCATGGCGACCTCGCGGCCCGGCGCGACGCCCCCGGCGGGCGCCGGTGCCGCACCGGGGCCGGGAGGCGCCGTCGTACCGGCCCCGACCCTGCGTGAACTACACCGGTGTCGTTACCCTGCCGTCGTGGATGCGAGCGCGATCGGCTGGTGGACCTGCCCGGAGTGCGGCAGCGTCGCCGAGCTGCCCGGTGCGGACACCGCCGGCTACGAGGTCTCCTGCCCCGACTGCTCCGGTCCGATGATCGAGCAGTGGCAGTGGGAGTACGCCGCGGCCTGACCCGGCCACCGGAACAGGACACCCGCGAGCAGGTCACCCGGCGGCTCCGGCGAGATCCGCCCATCTCGTCATGAACCGCCCGCACGGACCCGCTCGGGGATCGCCGCGCGGCTTCGTCGTGGTCGAGGGCATCCACCTGTAGCTCGCACCGCTCAGGTGACCGCCTCCTTCAGCAGATCGGCGATGCAGGCGTCGATCTGTTCCCGGTCCGACCGGGTCATGCAGAACATCGCGAAATGAGCCCACAGGCTGTCGACCACGCGGAACTCGCTGTGGGGGATGAGCTTCTGCTCTGCCTCGCAGTCCTGTGGGGGGAAGAACATGTCGCGGGAGAAAGGCACCACGTACGTCTTGGCCTTGATTCGGCCGAGTGCGGCCTTGAGGTCACCGCCCGTGTGCACGCTGACATCGCCGTGCCGCCACTTCCAGCCCATCCAGATCAGATTGTTCGGATCCATTGGGAGGAAATAGGCTTCCCAGAACCTGTGCAGGAAGTCGTCCAGGGATGTGAAACCCGCGCCGCGCCAGGCCTCGGCGTTGTAGAACTCCTGGCAGAGGCCCATCACCGACCAGACCTCGGCGTGCCGCCGGAGGCCGACGTGAACGTCGCTGCTCTCCTTGTAGAACCCGTTGTCCCACGCCGGATCGGATTTAATGGCGTTCTCGTGCAAGCGGACGAAGAGATAGTCGTGCGGGGTGGTCTTCGCGGTTCCGGCGAACGGCAGCGCGCGCTTGACCATCTCCGGGTATCGGACCGCCCATTCATAGGTCTGTTCGGCGCCCATGGACCATCCGAGCACGAGCTCCAGGCGTTCGATGCCGAAGGTCTCGGTGACGAGTCGGTGCTGCGCCCGCACGTCGTCGCCGATCGTGACGTGCGGGAAGGCGCCACCGTTGAAGGGGGGCGGAGTGTTGCTGGGTGAGGACGAGAAGCCGTTGGCGAACTGCCCCGGCAGGATGATGAAGTATCGGCTCGGGTCGAGCGGCCGGTCCTCGCCGATGAAGATCTCCATCGCCTTGGGCGTCCCGGACCACATGTGTGGAAATAGGATCGCATTGTCGCGTTCGGGGTTCAACGTACCGTGTGTCTTGTAGGCGAGCTTTGCGTCCGGCAGGGTGATTCCGTTCTCCAGTTCGAAATCGCCGAGTTCCAGGTACTGGTGCGGTCCGTGCCGTTCCTCTGAGTAGTAGTCGCTCACGGCCGATTCTCCTTCGCGGCTCTCGTCGAACGTTCAAGCGGGGCCGTGTTGCCGTCGAGGGCTACGCGTCGTCGTGATCGTATTCCGCGCGGTGATTTCCTGGCCGGCGCCGTCACGTTCATCGTCATCGTCGGCTGCCGCTCGATGATCGAGTGGAAGTGGCTGATGTGCGATGGTCAGCCTCGCAGAGGCACAGTCACGGCGGAAGGGTGTCGAAGCGCGATCGATTGGCAATTCAGTCATTCGGCGCATGGCCCGCGAACCGCGGCCGCGAACCGGATCGTATTACTCACACGTCCATCGAGGGCGCGGGCGGCCGCACATGAGGGGCTCCCGTATGGCCACCCGCTGGCAAGAGGCCCCTGCAGAGCAGAAGGCCCCCGCCTTCTCGCGGGGCACCGAAAGAAGGCGGTGTGGCGGAACTAAGCCCCGCTCGCCGGCTTTCTCGGGGAGTTGCAGGGTGCCGTCGGGGCGCCGGGCAACCGCGGGTCCACCGGTCGGCGGGCCCGGATTGCCGGGAGCCGCGCTGGGCCGGCCGGTCGGGTGGTCGGGGTTGCCCGGTGCCGTGGAGGACCGGCCCGTCGGGTGGTCGGGGAGACCGGCGCAGTATCCATCGACCTTCGAGGGGCCGCCGGCCGCGGCCGCCAGGGCGGCGATCGCGACACCGCCCGCCGCGCCGGTGAGGGCGAGGGTGGCGATCACCTTGGTCATCAGGATTCGGGACAGCGTTCTCGTGCGCACGGGGGTGGTTTCTCGAGTGGGGCCGCTGGGGAGCGGGCGTGGGGCGGCCGTCTCGCCCCGCAGCTCGCTCGCCGTGCCGGGGCCCGCGGCGGCGGCGAGGAGCTGACGGAGCGGCCGCGGGCCGTCGCTGCCGTCGAGCAGTTGCTCGGCGACGGCGGCTGACAGCCGGGGTGGGTCGAGGTGCGCATCTCGGGCCTTCCAGCGCCGTGCCGTGCAGAACCGTTACCCATCCGAACCATCGGGGGCTCCTTGCACGTGGTGGAGCTGCTTAGCAAGGCGTTTGAGTCCACGGTGGGCGGCGACCGGCACCGTCCCGGCCCGCTTCCCGAGCACCTCGCCCGCCGTGCGCACGTCCAGACCGACCACCGCGCGCAGCAGTACTGCCTCCGCCTGGTCGCAGGGCAGGCTCGCGATCATCGCGATCGCGTTGCGGGTCGACAGTGCGTCCAGCGCGGTGGTGGCGGTGTCGCCCGTGTCCGGTTGCTCGGCAAGCAGAGCGGGCGTGGGCACGGCCGAGTGCGCGGTGCCGGGTGATGGTCGTGACCCAATCCCGGAACCGGTCCGCGTCACCGACGAAACCGGGCAGGTCCCGGGCGGCCTGAAGCCAGGTCTCGGCATCGTGCTGTACCTCGAGCTGCAACCCCGGCTACTGCGGTACGCAACAGCGCTGATCGGAGCGGATGCGGAGGGACGTCAGCGCCGGAACGGGCCGCGCGTAGTGCGGCCTCGAGGTCCGGTGGCTCTCCCGGGACACGTGGCGCGGGCAGGACGGGGGGAGCCCCGACCACACCGCCGGCGGCACCGTGCACTCGTCCTCCTGAACGGTCTCAGGCGGCCGGGCGTTGGGGAGCGCCGCCCGGCCGTCCGGGACCTCAGCGCACGAGTGGCGCCGAGCGTTACACCCCGTCCGGTGTGGGTGCACCCGGCGGCGGGGCCGAACCCGCCTGGACGGTGATCCGGGAGTCGCCGGCGTCCGCGATTCGATCAGGCCCAGCGCCGTCGGACCCACGGCGCTCCAGGAGACGGATCCGCATGCGAGCTGGGGCGACCACAGCGAGGGACTCCGCTGCATCCGGCGTCCAGGCGTAGCCAGAACTGGAACGTCCGGGTGGCGGGCTGGACGGAACCGGGGCCGTCCTGCCAGGCCTCAGCCTGACTCGTCCAGGGAGGGGGCCGAGATCGGTGCGGGGCGGAGATGACGGCGTTGCTGTCACCGTTCGCCCGCAGCTTCGTCCGGTGGGGGCCCTGGAAGCCGGTCCTGGGGACCGGCGAACGCGGTCTGGCGAGAGCGGCGCTCGCGGCTGGGCGGGAGCGGGGGCCGGGGCGAGCACGGCCGCCCCGGCCCCCGCCTGATCAGCCCTGCATCGCCTCGGCGAACTTCTCCAGCTCGCGCGGGATGTCCGGCCCGGCCGGCTGGTAGGCGATCTCGGTGGAACCGCCCGCCTCCAGTTTCGCGATCTTGTCGCGCCACTCCGACGCGGTGAGTGCGAGGCCGCTCTTCGCCATCAGCTCACCGCTGATGAACGGCCGGTCGCGATCGTTGACGGCGACGAGGTGCCGGTCGTGCAGCGCGAGGTGGCGCTTCTCGGGGGGCACGTCGTCGTAGGCCGCGGCCCACTGCCGGCCCTGCTCGGGCAGCAGCTCATCGAGGACGCCGTGTTCGACGGCCCAGTGCAGCACGATGCCCGCCCCGTGGCCGGCCGCCTCGATCGCCCGTTCCGAACCGGGGTCCTCGCCCTCGTCCAGCACCGTGCCGAAGTCGAGGATGACACTCGACGCGAAGTCGGCGTTGGGCACCAGCACGGTGAGCACCTCGGCGCCGAGCTCGCGGGTCACGCCGTAGCCCTTGGGACCGTTCGCGGCGACGACCCAATCGACCTCGATGGGGCGAGCGGGGCCGAAGCGGTCGTCCGGCCCCATCATCGTCATGATCCCGCCGTCCCACTCGACCTCCTCGCCGCGCAGCAGCGCCTGCAGGGTCAGCGTGTACTCGCGGACCTTGGCCCAGGGGAGGGGCCGCTTGCCCATGGAGAGCCGTCCGGTGAAGCCGGAGCCGACGCCGACCATCACGCGTTCCTGCCCGGCGATCGAGGCGAGCGTGCTGATCGCCGCTGCGGTGACCATGGGGTGACGCAGGCTCGGGATCAGCACACCGGGGCCGAGCTTGATGCGGTCGGTGATCTCCGCTGCCCGGCACAGCTGTACCCAGACGTCGGGGTAGAGCGCAGGCGAGTCGTAGAAGAACGCGCGCTCGTAGCCCAGTGACTCCGCGATCCGTGCGTGCTCGTGGCTTTCGAGTGAGGTGGCGAATGCACACGACATCTTCATGAGAGGCGGCCTCCGGCTCGGTGTCGTCCGATGGGGGCGAGGACCCCCTCACCGACGCTAGTTCCGTGTGATCTGAGTAACTGTCCGATCGTCGGACACATGTCCCGGCGGCTGACTCCGTTCGCGAGGAAGGCCCGGCCTGCCGGTGTAGCGGGACGAGGAGCCGAGGTTCTTTGCACGCTCTACCTCGCCCAGGCAATAGGCACCCGGACATCGACGTCACGTTGAGCACCGACGCCCGCGCCGATCCCGACGCGTTGCACGAGGCGCTGGACGAGGTCGATCGGGAGGCCGAGGGTCCCGGCGTCAGGAGCCCTGCGCCTGGACGGTGGCCAGCTTTGTTTGATGTTGACCCCGCTCAGCGGACACAGACGTGAGGAGACATAGGGTCCGACGATCTTGTGAAGGAGATCGTCCGTCGTGCCGAAGCCCTACCCGCCGGAGTTCCGGCGCCGCGCCCTTGATCTGC
>NZ_JAAXKZ010000193.1 GCF_012911875.1 Pseudonocardia bannensis
GGCGGGCGGGGCGGCGGCATGCCACCTCGGGACCCGGTCGAGGGTCAGCGACGCGGCGACGCCGGACGACAGCGCCGGTCGTCCACCGAGAGCTGGTCCATCGCGAGCAGACACACGCAGAACGCGTGGTGCTGCGAGGACGCGACGGCGGACATGACATCAGTGCACCATCCAGGCGCCGGGGATGCAACGTCGTGGTGCCCGACTCCTGCGGACCCACGGCCCCGGTGATCGTGGCGGCAGGAGGCTCAGCTGATCCGCATGTGGACGCGGACGGTGGTGTCGTCGGAACGCCGGTGGATCCGCACGAGATCGACGGTCTGGTGGACCAGCCACAGCCCGTGCTCGACGTCGGGCGGCTCCGGCGGGAGGCGCCCGGCCAGCGGATCGCTGATCCGGCCACCGTCCTGGAGCTGGCACCGCACCTCGGAGTCGGTTTGCCAGACGATCAGCAGCCCGGCCCCGCCGGCGTGCGCGATCGTGTTGACCGCGAGCTCCTGCACCGCGCGCAGCAGGTCCGTGATGCGGGCCGGCGCCATGCCCGCCCGCTCGGCGACGCCGTACACGAGCCGGCGGGCCGCCCGCGGGCCGGTGCGGGGATCGACGACGAGCATGTCGGCGTCGTCGGGAGGTTCGGAGAGCGGCCGGTCGAAGGACGCCGCGACCGCGCCCGGGTCGGTGTAGGCGGGGCTGGGCCACTGCTGCGTGCCCTCGGCCAGCACGGGATGGGTGCGGGTCGCGTCCGTGAGCACGGCGGGCTCCAGCCGGGCGGCGTCGTACGGGCACAGGATCGCCGCGGGTGCGGCGCCGAGCGCCACGTTGATCAATGCCTCGTGCTCGGCGCAGGCCGGGTACTCTTCGTCGGTGCGACCGGCCCAGATCGGTTCGCCGACGATGCGCACCCGGCGGCCCCGGTGCTCGTCGACGAAGGCGCTGAGCACCCCGCCGATGATCCGGCCGGGGTTGCGCCCGGCCAGGCCCATGTCGGCGAGGCGGATCCGCCGGGCGTCCTGGCCCAACCCGGCACGGACCAACTCGAGATTCGGGCCGGGCACCGCCACGAGCACCGGCTCATCCGACTCGAGGCCGCCGCGGACGAAGTCCACCACGCTGTCCCGGTAGCCCTCGTCGTCGCGGTAGAAGAACGCGTAGTGCTGCAGTGGACCGGACCCCGGCGCGGTCGTGGCTCCACTCACGACCGGGGCACCCTTGATGAGGGATGTCATCGATGCTCGTCGCTTTCGGTAGTAGCGCCGACGACGCTACCTCCCCGCTCCGTGACACGACGACGTCCAAGCGGTCGACGGTCCGTCACCAGGTGTGAACGGCGGGAATGTGGCGCGCGTCGCGCCGCGGTCAGCGCGCGACCGGGACGGAGACCCCGATCCCACCCCGGGTCGTCGCGCCGTAGCGGGCGATCTCGGCGTCGAGGTCGAGCGGTCGGGTGACGAGTTCGACGGTCTCGGGCAGCAGTTCGGCGGGGACCAGCCAGCTCACCTCGAACTCGATGCCGTCCGGGTCGTGGGCGTAGAGCGCCTTGGTGCTTCCGTGGTCGGACGCGCCGACCAGTGCACCGCGCTCGGCCAGGACGCCGGCGATCCGCTTGAGCTCGGCGAGGGTGTCGACCTCCCACGCCAGGTGGTAGAGCCCGACGGTGGTGCGACCGGCCTGCGACGGTCCGGCCTCCGAGCCGAGCGCGAACAGCCCCAGGTCGTGGTCGTTCGTCGAGTCCTCCGCCTGCAGGAACGCGGCGCGCCCGGGGATGGAGGCCTTGGTTCGGAAGCCGAGCGCCTCGCGGTAGAAGGCGACGCTGCGGTCCACGTCGCGTACGTAGAGGACGGCGTGGTTGAGGCGCTGGACTGGCATCGGGGCTCCCGGAGCAGGAATTTGAACCTTCAAATGACACGGTAGCACCAAAACATGAAAGTTCAAGTTTTGTGCCGTAGTCTGATCCGGTGGATGGCGACACCCGGTGGTTGACCCCTGATGAGCGCAGCGCATGGCTGTCGTTCGTCGCGACCGTCTCGCTGCTCGAGGCCGCGCTGGACCGGCAACTCCAGCGCGACGCCGGGATGCCGCACGCCTACTACCAGATCCTGGCGATGCTCTCCGAGGTCCCCGGGCGCACGCTGCGGATGACCGACCTCGCCGCCATCACGCAGAGCTCGCAGAGCCGGTTGTCGCACGCCGTCTCCCGGTTGGAGCGCAACGGATGGGTCCGGCGCCGGCCTTGCCCGGACGACCGTCGCAGCACGCTCGCCGAGCTCACCGAGGCCGGCTTCGCCGCGCTGGCCGCCGCCGCCCCCGGACACGTGCGCAGCGTGCGGGAGAACCTGTTCGACCAACTGGACCCGGAGCAGGTCGGCCAGCTGCGCGACATTTGCCAGGCCGCACTGCGCCGGCTGACCGCCGCGCCGGACGCCGTCGTGCTGCCCGGAGCCTGTGAGGCGGCCCCCGACGCGGAGGCCACCGCCGGCTGACGGGGGTGGCGCGCCGCGGTCCGTACGCACCACGATGGCGGCGGGGGACAGGGGGAGCGGCGATGCGGATCGCACGGGCCGGCCTGGCGCTGGTCATGGCACTGGCCGCGCTGCTGAGCGGGTGCTCGGTCGCGGTCGAGGGGACACCGGCGGCCGCGGCGGGCGGTGGCGCCGGACTGGCCGCGACCGCGTTCGTCGACGCCCGGGCCCGGTTCTCCCTCGTCCCCCCGCACGGCTGGGCCCCCGACACCAGCGGCCGGCAGGAGACCACCGTCGTGTTCCTCAACGCCCGCCCCGATCCCGCGCCGCCGGGGCCGTTCCTGTCGAACATCAACGTGGTGGTGCTGCCGGCCGGTGCCGACCTCGCCGCGACCGTCGTCGGGGCCCGCCGGGAGCTGGCGGACCTCACGGCCTACCGGCCGGTGGAGGACGAGGCGGCGTCGCTGGCCGGTGGGCTCCCGGCGCACGTGCTCGGCGGCACCTTCACCCGATCCGGATACACGCTGCGCAACCTGCAGCTGTTCACCGTGTCCGAGGGCTCGACGTTCGTCGTCACGGGCACCGCGCTCGCCGACCGCTGGGACGACTACCGCGCGCTGTTCGACGCCTCGCTGCACACGCTGACCGTCCCGGCGTGACCCCTGCCGCTCGGCCGGTACCGGGCCCGGGGCCTGCTGGCAAGCTGTCTGCCATGGGAACTTTGGTGCTGTTGCGACACGGGCAGAGCGTGTGGAACGCCGAGAACCTCTTCACCGGCTGGGTGGACGTGCCGCTCTCCGAGACCGGCGAGCGGGAGGCCCGCCGCGGCGGCGAGCTGCTCCGCGAGGCCGGTCTGCTGCCCGACGTCCTGCACACGTCGCTGCTGCGCCGCGCGATCTCCACCGCCAACCTGGCACTCGACGCCGCCGGCCGGCACTGGATCCCGGTCCGCCGGGACTGGCGGCTCAACGAGCGGCACTACGGCGCGCTGCAGGGCAAGGACAAGAAGCAGACCCTGGAGACCTACGGCGAGGAGCAGTTCAAGGTCTGGCGCCGCTCCTACGACACCCCGCCGCCGCCCATCGAACCCGGCTCGGAGTTCGCCCAGGACGGCGACCCGCGCTACGCCGACCTCGGCGCGGCGGTGCCCGGCACCGAGTGCCTCGCCGACGTCGTCAAGCGCCTGGTGCCGTATTGGGAGGAGGCCATCGTCCCCGACCTGCAGGCCGGACGGACCGTCCTGGTCGCGGCACACGGGAACTCGCTGCGCGCGCTGGTCAAGCAGCTCGACGGCATCTCCGACGCCGACATCGCCGAGCTCAACATCCCGACCGGGATCCCGCTGCGCTACGACCTGGACGACATGCTGCGCCCGACCGTCCGGGGCGGCACCTACCTCGATCCGGATGCCGCCGCGGAGGCGATCAAGGGCGTCGCGAATCAGGGGCGCTGACGCCGGTTCGCCCCGCAGAGTGAACGGGGCGTGAACGGCGACGGAAATGTCCCGGTTCGGAGGGTCAGCAGCGTCACGACCGGCCGCTCGGACTGGCACCGGGGCCCGCCCGGCTGCCTACGATGCGGCCGTGACCGCGCTGGCGTGCCTCCTGCTGGCGGCCGGAGCCGGAGTGCTCGGCCTCGTGGTCGGCGTCCTGGTGGGCCGTCGGCGAGCTGTGCGCACCCATCGCCGGGACGTCCGCCGCGGCCCGACGATGGCGGAGCTGCTGCAACGGGTGTTCCGCTCGTCGGGGGCCGGCCTCGTCGTGCTGAACGCGGCCGGCGACGTCGTGCTGCACAACCCCCGGGCGGACGACCTCGGCGTCGTCCGCAACGGCCGGCCCGACGCCCGCGCCTGGGCGGCGTGTCAGCAGGTGCTGCGGACGGACACGCCGCAGGAGGTCGACCTGTCGCCGCTGGAGTACCGCGGCCGCCAGCCGACCGCGGTGCTCGCCCACGTCTGGCCGCTGGACGACGGGTTCACCGTGGTCGAGGCGGCCGACACGTCCGAGGCGGTGCGCCTGGAGGCCACCCGGCGCGACTTCGTGGCCAACGTCAGCCACGAGCTCAAGACGCCCGTGGGTGCGGTCGGGCTGCTGGCCGAGGCCGTCCTGGACGCGGCCGACGACCCGGTCGAGGTGCACCGGTTCGCCACCAAGATCCTCAAGGAGTCCACCCGGCTGGGCGCGCTGGTCACCGAGCTGATCGCGCTGTCCCGGCTGACCGGCGCCGAGCGGCTGCCCGAGCTGGCCGCCGTGGACGTCGACGAGGTGGTGCAGGAGGCGCTGGCCCGGTGCCGGATCTCCGCCGAGTCCGCCGGGATAGAGATCACCGTGGACTCGCCGTCCGGGCTCGAGGTCGACGGCGACCGCACCCTGCTCGTCACCGCGCTGTCGAACCTGGTGGAGAACGCGATCGCCTACTCGCCGAGCGAGGCGTCGGTCTCGGTGACCCGGCGGCGCAACGGCGACATGGTGGAGATCGCTGTGACCGACCGCGGCATCGGGATCGCCCCGGAGCACCAGAAGCGGGTGTTCGAGCGGTTCTTCCGGGTCGACCCGGCCCGCTCCCGAGCCACCGGCGGCACCGGCCTGGGTCTGGCAATCGTCAAGCACGTGCTCGCCAACCACGGCGGCGAGGTCCGGCTGTGGAGCAGCCAGGGCACGGGTTCGACCTTCACGATGCGACTGCCCGCGCGCGACGCCGCAGACGCCGTCACCGGCACCGACGGGGTGCTGCCCGCCGAACGTCCCGACGCAGCACGGCCTGCCGGGAGAGCTGGAGGATGAGATGACCAGGGTGTTGATCGTCGAGGACGAGGAGTCCTTCGCCGATCCGCTGGCGTTCCTGCTGCGCAAGGAGGGCTTCACCACCGCGGTGGCCGCGACCGGCCAGACCGCGCTGGAGGAGTTCGACCGCAACGGCGCCGACATCGTGCTGCTGGACCTGATGCTGCCCGGGATGAGCGGCACGGACGTCTGCAAGGCGCTGCGGTCCCGTTCGGCAGTGCCGGTGATCATGGTGACGGCCCGGGACAGCGAGATCGACAAGGTGGTGGGTCTGGAGCTCGGGGCCGACGACTACGTCACCAAGCCGTACTCCGCCCGCGAGCTGATCGCCCGGGTGCGGGCGGTGCTGCGCCGCGGCGGGGAGGGCGGTCCGGAACCCGACGGCGCGGCCGGGGTGCTCGAGGCCGGTCCGGTACGGATGGACGTCGAGCGCCACGTGGTCAACGTGAACGGCGAGGCCGTGGCCCTGCCGCTGAAGGAGTTCGACCTGCTCGAGTACCTGCTGCGCAACGTCGGCCGGGTGCTGACCCGCGGGCAGCTGATCGACCGGGTGTGGGGCGCGGATTACGTCGGGGACACCAAGACCCTGGACGTGCACGTGAAGCGGCTGCGCTCCAAGATCGAGTCGGACCCGTCGGCGCCGCGCCACCTCGTCACGGTCCGCGGCCTCGGCTACAAGTTCGAGGCCTGACCCGCTGATCAAGGGCAGAGGGGGCCTTGTTGATCTCCGCCAGCCCCCTTCTGCCCTTGATCAGCGGTAGCGGGGGGATCGGCGGGCGAGGGCTGTCGCCAGTTGGGCCATGAGGGGTGCGGGGTTGCCGAAGACGTCGGCGTCGGTGGCGTGGTAGACGTCCCAGCCCCGGTCGGTGAACCAGTTCTGGCGGCGCCGGTCCGATCGTCGCCGGGCCGCCCCGTCGTGGTCGGCGCCGTCGTACTCCAGGCCGACCTTCGCCTCCTCCCAGCCCAGGTCGAGCCAGCGCCGGACGCGCCCCCCGTCGTCACGGACCGGTAGCTGCGGCGTCGGTGGCGGCAGACCGGCGTCGTGGCAGAGCAGACGCATCCGGGACTCCTGGGGCGACTCCGCCCGGGCGTCCGCCAGATCCACGAGCGCGCGGGCCCGCCGGACGCCGGGGAGGCCGGTGTGGTGCTCGATCTCTGCGGCGAGCGCCTCCGGGGTGCAGGCCCCTGCTGCCAGCGCGGCGTCGAGGATCGGCAGGGCGTCCAGCCGTCGCAGGGTCCGGGCGAGGTCGACGGCCGTACGGTTCGCGTCGGTCGTCGCCGTCGCGCAGCGCAGCGTCGTCACATCGCCCGGCCGGATCAGGAGCTGATGCGGCCAGAGTTCGTCCCGGCGGGTGCACGGCAGCGCCGTTCCGACGACCACATGGGTCACCGGGTCGTCCAGGACGCCGAACCCGAGCAGCTCCGCGGCGGTGTGCAGGCAGGCGGGTACCGGTCGGCCGATGCTCAACCCGGCGGCGTGCACGCGCAGCCGGGCCGTCGGCTCGCTGCCGGCGTGCCGGTAGGACCCGGTGAACACGCGCTTCCACTGCTGCGAGCGCACCCGCGCCCGCAACTCGTCGCGCGTGTAACAGGAGAGGATCTGCCGGGTGCTGAACGCGCCGTGCTGGCGGGCGGCCGCGTAGCGGAGGGGAGAGCGCATGCGCCGACGGTGGGGCACCCCGCCGCCCTCCAGCCCCGTCCATTGCGGACCTGTGGACAAACCCCGCCCATTGTGGACAACCACCCGCGC
>NZ_JAAXKZ010000194.1 GCF_012911875.1 Pseudonocardia bannensis
GGAAACCCACCGGGTGCGCCTCGGCCATGTTCGAGCCCATGATCACGATGCAGTCGGAGTGCACCAGGTCCTGCTGGTAGTCGGTGGCGCCGCCGCGACCGAACGAGGCCCCCAGACCGGGGACGACCGGGGGCCTGTCGGACACGATCGGGAAGGGGTGTCATGGACGCGGAACCGTACGAGCTGGTGGCCACCCCGGACGGGATGACAGCGCGCATCCGCGCCCGCGGCCGGGCCGTCCTGGCCACACCGATGATCAACCGGGGGACAGCCTTCACTCCTGCCGAGCGCGACGCACTCGGCCTGTCCGGCCTGCTGCCCAGCGGCGTGTCCACCCTGGAAGGCCAGCTGCGCCGGGTATACGCCCAGTACCTCCGGGTCCCTGACGACCTGGCGCGCAACGTGTTCATGGCGAACCTGCGCGACCGCAACGAGGTGCTGTACTACCGGTTGCTGGCCGAGCACCTGCCGGAGATGCTCCCGATCGTCTACACGCCGACGATCGGCCAGGCCATCGAGCGCTACAGCCACGAGTACCGGCGCCCCCGCGGGGTCTACCTGTCGATCGACCGGCCCGACGACGTCGAGACGTCGTTCCGGAACTTCGGCCTCGGCCCCGACGACGTCGACCTCATCGTGGCCACCGACGCCGAGGGCATCCTCGGGATCGGCGACCAGGGTGTCGGCGGCATCGAGATCGCGATCGGCAAGCTCTCGGTCTACACCGCCGCCGCCGGCATCCACCCGCACCGGGTCATCCCGGTCGTGCTCGACGTGGGGACCGACAACCGCGCGCTGCTCGACGACGACCTCTACCTCGGCCACCGCGGGCCCCGGGTCCGCGACCAGCGCTACGACGACCTGATCGAGGCCTACGTGACCACGGCCTCGCGGCTGTTCCCGCACGCCATGCTGCACTGGGAGGACTTCGGCGCGGGCAACGCCCGCCGCATCCTCGACACCTACGCCGACCGCTACTGCACCTTCAACGACGACATGCAGGGCACCGCCGCGGTCGTGCTCGCCGCCGCGTTCTCCGCCCTGCGCACCTCCGGGACCCGCATGCGCGACCAGCACGTCGTCATCCACGGCGCCGGCACCGCGGGCCTGGGGATCGCCGACATGATGCGCGAGGTCATGATCCGCGAGGGGCTCTCCGAGGCCGAGGCCACCAGCCGGTTCTGGGCCCTGGGCAGCCGCGGCCTGCTCGTCGACGACTCCAGCCGGCTGCGCGACTTCCAGCTCCCCTACGCCCGCCCGGCGGCTGAGGTCGCCGGCTGGCACGGGGCCGGCTCCGCCGCCGGCATCGACCTGGCCACCGTCGTCGCGAATGTCCGCCCGACCATCCTCATCGGCACCTCGGCCCAGCCCGGTTCGTTCACCGAGCCGATCGTCAAGCAGATGGCCGCCCACGTCGAGCGGCCGGTCATCATGCCGCTGTCCAACCCCACCTCCCGGGCCGAGGCCTTCCCCGCCGACCTGCTCGACTGGACCGGTGGGCGCGCCCTGATCGCCACCGGCAGCCCCTTCCCGCCCGCCACCGTCGGCGAGGACGTCCACACCATCGCCCAGGCGAACAACGCGCTCGTCTTCCCCGGCATCGGACTCGGCGTCACCGTCGCGCGCGCCAGCCGGGTCAGCGACGGGATGATCACCGCCGCGGCCGACGCGGTCGCCCGGCTCTCCCCCAGCGCGGGCCCCACCGGGCCCACCGCGCCGCTGCTGCCGCCCATCGAGGAACTCTGGACGGTTTCCGCCGCCGTCGGCGCCGCCGTGGCCCGGGCCGCGGCCGACGAGGGCCTCGCCCAGGTTCCGGTCACCGACCCCGAACGGCAGGTCGACCAGGCCATGTGGCGGCCTGCCTACCCGCGGATCGAGGTCATCTGAACCGGGCCTACCGGTCGCCGTCCGCGATCGCCGCGCGGCCGGCCTCGAGGCGGGCCACCGGGATCCGGAACGGCGAACAGGACACGTAGTCCAGGCCCGCGGCGTGGAAGAAGTGCACCGAGTCGGGGTCACCGCCGTGTTCGCCGCAGATGCCGAGCTTGAGGTCGGGCCGGGTGGCGCGGCCCTCCTCGACGGCGAGCCGGACCAGCCGGCCGACACCGTCGGTGTCGATGGACTCGAACGGGGAGACGCCGAAGATCCCGCGTTCGAGGTAACGCGAGAAGAAGGAGCCCTCGACGTCGTCGCGGGAGAACCCCCACGTCGTCTGGGTCAGGTCGTTCGTGCCGAACGAGAAGAACTGGGCCGACTCGGCGATCTGCCCGGCGGTGAGCGCGGCCCGCGGAAGCTCGATCATGGTGCCGACCAGGGCGTCGAGCGGCACCTCTGACCGCCGCGACTCGTCGGCGATCACCGCGTTCGTCTCCTCGGCCACGGTCTGCAGCTCCTGCACCGCGCCGACCAGCGGGATCATGATCTCCGGCTGGACATCGACCCCGTCGCGGCGCAGCTGCGCCGCGGCCTGGGCGATGGCACGGACCTGCATCCCGAACAGGCCCGGGACGACGATCCCCAGACGCACCCCGCGCAACCCGAACATCGGGTTGTCCTCGTGCAGCCGGCGCACCGCCGCCAGCAGCGCGACGTCCTTCTCATCGGGCTCGCCGCGCTCCTCGGCGACCGCGACCCGCACCGACAGCTCGGTCAGGTCGGGGAGGAACTCGTGCAGCGGTGGGTCCAGCAGCCGGATCGTCACCGGCAGCCCCTCCATCGCGGTGAACAGCTCGATGAAATCGGAACGCTGCAACGGCAACAGCTCGTCGAGTGCGGCGCCACGCTCGTCGTCGGTCTCGGCGAGCACCACGCGCTCCACCAGCTCGCGGCGGTCGCCGAGGAACATGTGCTCGGTGCGGCACAGGCCGATGCCCTGGGCGCCGAACCGCCGGGCCCGAGCGGCGTCCTCCCCCGTGTCGGCGTTGGCCCGCACCGCCAGCCGCCGCCGCGAGTCGGCGTGGGTCATGATCCGGTGGACCGCCCGGACCAGCTCACCCGCGTCCTCGGCCGCGGGGTCCAGGGTGCCCTCGAAGTACTCCACCACCGGGGAGTCGACGACGGGAACCTCGCCCAGGAACACCTCACCGGTGCTCCCGTCGATCGAGAGCATGTCGCCCTCGACCACCTCGACCCCGCCCGGGCCCGTCAGCCGCCGGGCCGTCTCGTCCACCTCGAGGGCCTCGGCGCCGCACACGCACGTCGTGCCCATCCCGCGCGCCACGACCGCGGCGTGGCTGGTCCGGCCTCCCCGGCTGGTCAGCACGCCCTGCGCGGCGATCATGCCGTGCAGGTCGTCGGGGTTGGTCTCCCGGCGCACCAGGATGACCCGCTCGCCCGCGGCCGCCCGGGCCACCGCGGTGGCCGAGTCGAACACCGCCGCGCCCGTCGCCGCGCCAGGTGACGCGTTCATCCCCACCGTCAGCGGGTCCTTGGCGGCGTCGGCGTCGAACCAGGGGAACATCAGCTGCGCCAGCTGGCCCCCGGTGACGCGGCGCAGCGCCTCGTCGAGGTCGATCAGTCCCTCGTCGACGAGCTGGCAGGCCACCACGAACGCCGCCGCCGCGGTGCGCTTCCCGACCCGGGTCTGCAGCATCCACAGCCGGCCACGCTCGATGGTGAACTCGATGTCGCACAGGTCCCGGTAGTGCCGCTCGAGCGTCGCCATGATCTCCAGCAGCTGCCGGTAGGACTCCGGATCGAGCTGCTCCAGCTCGGTCAGCGGCAGGGTGTTGCGGATGCCGGCCACGACGTCCTCGCCCTGCGCGTTGGCCAGGTAGTCCCCGTAGATGCCCTGCGCCCCCGACGCCGGGTCACGGGTGAAGGCGACGCCGGTTCCCGAGTCCGGGCCGAGGTTGCCGAACACCATCGCGACCACGCTCACCGCGGTGCCCAGGTCGGGCGGGATCTGCTCCTGGCGCCGGTAGGTGATCGCCCGCGGGGAGTTCCACGAGTCGAACACCGCCCGCACCGTCAGGTCCAGCTGCTCGCGGGGGTCCTGCGGGAACTGCCGCCCGGAGTGTTCGGTCACGACCGCCTTGAACGCGTCGACGATCGCCCGCAGGTCGGCGGCGTCCAGGTCGAGGTCGCTGTCCGTGCCCCGTTGCTGCTTCACGGCGTCGAAGGCGGCGTCGAAGTGCCGGCCGTCGACGCCCAGGACGGTCTTGCCGAACATCTGGATCAATCGCCGGTAGGAGTCCCAGGCGAACCGCTCGTCGTCGGCGACCCGGGCCAGGCCCTGCACGGACTCGTCGTTGAGCCCGACGTTGAGCACCGTCTCCATCATTCCGGGCATGGAGGCCGCCGCCCCGGAGCGCACCGAGACCAGCAGCGGATCGTCCGCGTCGCCCAGCCGCTTGCCCATGGCGTCCTGCAGCGCGGCCAGGTGCTCGTCGACCTGCGCCGCCAACTCGGCGGGTTCGTGCCCGTCGGTCAGGTAGACCCGGCAGGCCTCCGTCGTGATGGTGAACCCGGGCGGTACCGGGAGGCCGAGGTTCGTCATCTCCGCGAGGTTCGCGCCCTTTCCGCCCAACAGGTCCTTCATATCCCTGTTGCCCTCGGCGAATGCGTAGACGTACTTCGACATGACAGCCTCCCGGGACGCCGGCTGTTCTTCGCCGGTCGTCGATCAGGATGAGAGACTCCGGCGTTTCGCGCTACGCGTCGGGGATGATCTCCTGGGCGAGACGAAGCTTGTCGCAGAGCTGCTGCAGGGTCCGCAGCTCCTCGTCGTCGAGGGCGGAGCCGAGGTAGCGGCGGATGCTCGCGGCGTGCCGCTGCCCGATGCGCCGCTGCATCTGTGCCCCGGCCTCGGTGAGCACGACGACGGTTCCCCGGCGGTCCGCCGGGTCGGGCTCGCGGGTCACGTACCCGGCGGCCTCCAGCCGCTCGACCATCCGGCTGAGCGACGGCTGGCTCAGCAGGCTCTCCCGGTTGAGCTCCCGCAGCCGCGCCCGGGCATCCGGGCAACGGCTGAGCGTGAACAGCACGTCGTACTCGCGCATGCTGGTGGGATCCCAGACGTCGTCCTCGGCGAACCGGCGGAGCAACGTCACCTGGGCCCGGAAGAGCGCCTCCCACGACTCCACGGCCAGCCGCGCGGAGGGCACCGCGGCGGGCCGCGCAGACGACTCCGCGGCGGGCCGCGCCGACTCCCCGGCGGCGGACCGCGCAGACGGCTCCGCGGCAGGCCCTGGCGACGGTTCCCCGGCGGGCGGGGTTCCGCCCGCCGGGGCGTCGGGCCGGTCAGACGCCGGCGGGCACATCGGCGTCGCTGCGGGCCTGGAGGGCGGCGAGCCGGGTCGCGTGCGTCGGCGGGCCGGACGGGACGTGCGCGGGCCGCCGGGCGTCGAACTCCGCGCGCAGCGTCGGCGCGATCTCGCCGAGCAGGTCGAGCTGCTCCAGCACCGTCTTCAGCGGCAGGCCCGCGTGGTCGACGAGGAACAGCTGGCGCTGGTAGTCACCGAAGTGTTCGCGGAAGGTCAGGGTCTTCTCGATGACCTCCTGCGGGCTGCCGACCGTCAGCGGCGTCTGCGCGGTGAAGTCCTCCATCGACGGCCCGTGCCCGTAGACCGGGGCGTTGTCGAAGTACGGGCGGAACTCGTTCCACGCGTCCTGGGAGTTCCGGCGCATGAAGAACTGCCCGCCGAGGCCGACGATCGCCTGGTCCGCGCGGCCGTGCCCGTAGTGCTCGAACCGCTCGCGGTACAGGTTGATCAGCCTCGTGTAGTGCGACGCGGGCCAGAAGATGTTGTTGGCGAAGAAGCCGTCACCGAAGTACGCGGCGATCTCGGCGATCTCCGGGGTACGGATCGACCCGTGCCAGACGAACGGGGGGATCCCGTCGAGCGGCCGCGGCGTGGAGGTGAACCCGCGCAGCGGCGTGCGGAACCGGCCCTCCCAGTCCACCACGTCCTCGTCCCACAGCCGGCGCAGCAGCTGGTAGTTCTCGACCGTCAGCGGGAGGCCATCGGCGATGTTCTTGCCGAACCACGGGTAGACCGGGGCGGTGTTGCCGCGGCCCAGCATCAGGTCGACCCGGCCGTCGGCCAGGTGCTGCAGCATCGCGTAGTCCTCGGCGATCTTCACCGGGTCGTTCGTGGTGATGAGCGTGGTCGACGTCGAGAGCGTCAGCCGCTCGGTGCGGGCGGCGATGTGGCCGAGCAGGGTCGTCGGCGACGACGGCACGAACGGCTTGTTGTGGTGCTCACCGGTCGCGAAGACGTCCAGCCCGACGGCCTCGGCGTGCTCAGCGATGGTCGTCATCGCCTTGATGCGCTCGTACTCGGTCGGGGCGCGCCCCGTGGTCGGGTCGCTGGTGACGTCACCGACGGTGAAGATCCCGATCTGCATGGTCAATCCCTTCGACACCGCGTCGACGCCGGCGTCGGTGCAGTCGATGCGTTTGCATGGATATCGCCCTCAACCGACCACCTGCCGGGGCTATTCCCGGCGGTCGAAACCGCTCCCGGCGGCCGGTGCACTGCGCCATGTCCCATACGAAACTTCGACTCTTATAGTGGACGTACCTGCCCGCGACACCTGAGGTGATTTCGTATGACCGACCTGCTGGACACCGCGGCCCCGAGCCCCGCCGACGGACCGGCCGGCGCGGGCTCGGAGTCGATTGCTTCGCTGATCATGGATCTGCAGGCGGTCGGCCTGCGGATCGAGACCGACCTGGCCACCACCCGCACCGGCGGCGCCGGCCCCTCCGACTCCGGCATGCTCTGGATCGAAGGCGTCCCGGTCACCGTCCCCCC
>NZ_JAAXKZ010000195.1 GCF_012911875.1 Pseudonocardia bannensis
TTTAAGAGGTCCTAACGCAATGAGCGATTCTGGAGTCGGCGCCAGCAGATGATGCTGCAGGCCAGGCTGAGGAAGGCCTCGTGGATGTCGTCGCGGACCTCCCAGCGGATCCGCAGCCGACGGAACCAGTGCAGTAGCGCGATGGTCTGTTCGACCACCCAGCGGTGCACCCCCAGGCCGGAGCCGTGCGCGACGCCGCGCCGCGCGATGCACGGCCGGACGCCCTTCGCCCGCACCCGCCGGCGGTAGGTATCGAAGTCGTAGGCCCGATCGGCATAGAGCTTCTCCGGGCGGCGGCGCGGCCGACCGCGGCGGCCGCGCACCGGCGGGACCGCCTCGAGCAGCGGCAACAGCTGGGTGACGTCGTGGCGGTTGCCGCCGGTCAGCGCGACCGCCAGCGGGACACCCCCGCCGTCGACGATCACGTGGTGCTTCGAGCCGGTCCGGGCCCGGTCGACCGGGCTGGGACCGGTTTTGCGCCCCCCTTTAGCGCCCGCACGTGTGAGCGGTCCACCGCCGCGCGGGACCAGTCGAGCCGGTCCGCGCCCTGCAGCTCGGCCAGCAACACCTCGTGCAGCCGCTGCCACACCCCGGCCCGGTGCCAGTCCCGCAGCCGCCGCCAGCAGGTCATCCCGGACCCGAACCCGAGCTCTTGTGGCAGGAACTCCCACGGGAGGCCGGTGTGCAGCACGAACAAGATCCCGCACAGCGCCTTGCGGTCATCGATCGGCTTGCGGCCCGGATACCGGAACCGGCGTTCCCGGCGCGGCAGCAGCGGCTCGACGCGCTCCCACAGCCCATCCGGCACGATCCACGGTGGTTGCTGGCGCTTCCTCATGGCCAGCAGGGCTACCCCCGCTCCGCCTTCCCAACCTCATTCCGTTAGGACCTCTTAGTGCCGCAGTCCGGCCTGCTTGAGCAGCGGCATGACCGCCTCGCCGAAGTGCGCCATCTCCTCGTGGTAGTCGAGGAAGCCCATGGCGATCCCGTCCATGCCGATGTCGGAGAGCTCCTGCAGCTTCTCGGTGACCTGCTCGGGGCTACCGACGATGGGCCATCCGCCCCAGCCGGCGACAAAGCGCTCCTGGTAGGCCCGGATCTGCTCGCTGAACGACGCGCTCTCCATTCCGAGCACCGACATGATGTTGCGCGCCGCGTCCCAGTCCCCCTTCTCGAGGATGTAGTCGTAGGCCCGGCGGGCCTCCTTCTCGGTGTCCCGGCAGACCACCAGGCCGTAGGTCATCACCCCGATGTCGCGCTGGTAAGTCTCGTGGGCTGTGCGGCGCACCAGTGCCGCGTACTCCTTGGCGTCCTCCAGCGTGGAGATGGTGGCGAAGTTGAAGTCCACCTCCCGCGCGGAGAACTCGATCCCGGCGGGCGAGTTGCCGGCATTGATCAGGACCGGATGCGGGGTCTGCACCGGCTTGGGCGCCGCCTGCCCCTGCTTGATCCGCAGGAATTCGCCCTCGAAGTCGAAGGGCCCGTCCTCGGTCCACAGCCGCTTGACGACCTCGATCCACTCGGCGCCGTAGCGGTAGCGCTCCTCGTGCTCGCGCTGCGGGGCCCCGAACATCTCCATTTCCGGGGTGAACCAGCCCATCACCATGTTCAGCCCGAAGCGGCCGCCGGAGATGTGGTCGATGGTGGTGGCCTGCTTGGCCGCGACGATGGGGTGCATGGTCGGCACGTGCGAGGTGGCGAAGACCATGATCTTCTCGGTCAGCGCGGCCAGGCCCGCCGCCCACGAGTAGGTTTCCAGGCACTCGCCGTGCACGTTCGTCTTCCCGCCGAACCCGCGCCACCGCGCCACCGGTACGAGCATTTCGAAGTCGAGCTGCTCGGCCCGTTGGGCAATCTTGACCACGTGCTCCCAGGTGGGGCGGTAGGTCGTCTCGGCCTCGGTCATCGTCAGGCCGTAGCTCAGGTTGGGCCCGAACAGCCCGAGCTTGAGCTTCTGGTCGTTGTAGACCGGTACGTGAGCGCGACGGTACTCCTGGATGGCATCGCGCTCGCTGATCGTGGTCATGATTGGTTCCTCCTCATCGAGGGCACGGCAAGACCGGCGAACGGGACCGGGATCAGGCCCGCTGCACGGCGTGGACAAGTTCCGAGGCGAGCGCGACGGCCGCGTCGCGGAACTCTCCGGACGGTTCGCGGTCGGGCATCGCCCCCGGATCGGCGTAGAGGACGCGCGCGGTGACCCGCGCCCGCAGCGCGGCGAGCACCGGGCGCAGGGCGTAGTCGAGGACCAGGTAGTGGTCGCGGGAGCCGCCCGTGGCCACCATCGCCGCCGGCTTGTCGGCCATCGCGTCTGCCGGGAGGATGTCGAGCAGGTTCTTCAGCACCCCGGAATACGCGGCGCGGTAGACCGAGGTCCCCACCACGTACCCGTCGGCCCGACACACCTGCTCGACTGCAGCCCGGGTTGCGTCGTCGTAGTCGGCGAGCGGCCGCCCGTCACAGAGCTGAATCCGGTGGGCGCCCAGGTCGAGTAGCTCCACCTCCGCCCCCCGTTCGGCCTCGCGGACCTGTTCCAACACGAGGCGGGTCGCCGTCGTCGTCCGACTCGGGGACCGCACAGGGCCGGAGATTCCGAGGTAACGCATGCCGTCGAGCCCTTCGTCAACCGTCGGGGGGTACAGCACGGTCGGGAGTGCCCGATCTGGGTCCCGAGTGATGGGGCACGGCCCGCGTCACCGTCGGGCCGATGAGGCCTCGCGCCCTGGGCGGTGGTCGACGGGGCGCAAGTACTCGATCACGATCTAGTATAAGACTCCGTGTGGCCGCAAAAACTAGTATTAGAGTCTGGGCCTCGTCAAGACGTCTCGGCACAGGTCGCCCGACCGGCTGCGACGGACCTCGGGTTTCGTCGGAGGAGAAGTCCACGCAATGGATGCAGCGATCGTCGGCACCGGAATCACGCGCTTCGGCATGTTCGTCGGGACCCGGCTGCGTAAGTTGGCCAGCTGCGCCGCGGACCGGGCGCTAGATGATGCCGGCCTTGACGCCGCGGACGTCGATCTCGTCGTGGTGGGTAATGCCGCCGCCGGCCTGCTCACCGGCCAGGAGATGATCCGCGCGCACACCGCACTCGCGGACTCCCGGGTGGCCGGACGTCCGATGCTGTCGGTGGAGAACGCCTGCGCCTCCAGCTCGAGCGCGGTGCACCTCGGCATCCTCGCCGTCGCCTCGGGCGCCCACGACACCGTCCTGGTGGTCGGGGCGGAGAAGATGACCAGCGCCGACCGCACGCTCGCCGGTCGGACGCTGGCCACCGCCGTCGACCTCGAGCGCGAGGGGCAGGTGGCCCCGGACGGAGCGGCGCGGCCGGTGTTCATGGAGATCTATGCCGCCGAGGCGCGCGCGTACATGCAGCGCAGCGGCGCTACCCCGCGCGACCTCGCCGCCGTTGCGGCCAAGAGCTCTCACAACGGCAGCCTCAACCCGATCGCCCAGGTCCGCGATCCGCTCACCGTCGATGAGGTGCTGGCCGCGCGCACCATTGTGGACCCGCTGACCCGGCCGATGTGTTCCTCGATCGGGGACGGGGCCGCCGCCCTGGTGCTCACCCGCCCCGAGTTGGCCCGTCGGCGCGGCCAGCAGGCGGTGCGGGTGCTGGCTAGCACCGTCGGCGCGGCGCGGGCGGGCGACGCCGGCGACGTGGTGGCGCGCACCGCTCGGAGGGCCTACGAGCAGGCTGGTCTCGGGCCCGCGGACGTGGACGTGTGCGAGGTGCATGACGCCGCCGCCCCGGCGGAACTGCTGATCGCCGAGGAGCTGGGGCTGGTCCCCGCTGGCGGCGCGGTCGCCCTGGCCAGGGACGGCGCCTTCACCCTCGGCGGGCGGTGCCCGATCAACCCGTCCGGCGGCCTGGTCGCCCGCGGCCACCCGATCGGCGCCACCGGCGCCGCCCAGATCGTCGAGCTCGCCGACCAGTTGCGTGCCCGCGCCGGCGGCCGACAGGTCGAGGGCGCCGGAACAGCGCTGGCCGAGAATGCCGGCGGATCGCTGGGTAACGGCCCGGCGGCCTGCGTGGTCACGCTGCTCGCGGCCCCGTAGCCGCCGGCTCCTTCAGCCAGCGGGGTGGTAGCGGCCCTGCTCGACTCGCCACCGGCACCCGGTCTGGCGGTCGATCCCGACCTGCCTGCCGGTCTCCACGGTGCCGACGCCGGCGGCGAGGGAGCTGCGAGTTGCCGCCGCGCATGTGGCCCACGGCCCCCAAGCGACCATCAAGGCCGCGCTGCCCGAGCGGTTCGAGGCCCGTGCTGGCACCTTCGCAGGCTTCGACTTCAACTTCCTGCCCCGCACCGCCGTCGACGTCGCCCCGGCTCGCTGGCGATGAGCGCGATCTCCAAGTTCGGCTCCGAGGAGTACAAGCAGCGGTGGCTGCCCGGCATGGCCGCCGGCGAGCTGATCGGCTACTTCGGGCTCACCGAGCCGGCCGCGGGCAGCGACTCGGCGAGCATGCGCACTCGCGCGGTGCGCGACGGCGAGCACCGGGTGATCGACGGCGCCAAGCGGTGGATCGGGCTGGCCTCGATCGCCGACGTCGCCGTGATCTGGGCGCGCACCGACGACGGCATCCGCGGCTTCGTCGTGTCGACCGCAACCGACGGGTTTACCGCCACCGCGATCGAGCACAAGCTCGGCATGCGCGCCTCGATCCACTGCGACATCAGCCTGAGTGGCGTGCGCGTGCCCGCGGACGCCGTGCTTCCCGGCGCGGCCGGGCTCAAGGGCCCGTGCGCCTGCCTCAACGAGGTCCGCTACGAGATCATGTGGATGCGTCCCAAGCTTGGTCTCGGCTAGCCGAGCGCCGCGGGACGGTGCGTTGTGGCGGATCGGATGCGGCCCGACATGGATGCGCTGCCGCCCCTGGTGATGACCGCTGACGAGGCCGCAGCGCCGCGGAGGGCCAAGGTGTTCTCGTTCCCGTCGGTCGGCCCCGCTCTCATTGCCCATCACGGCAGAACTCGGGATCCTCTTCACGCCTGAGCAGCATGTTCCTCACAGAGGGACACCTGGCAGAGGAGACAGCGGCAGTGGGTTCCAACACGTCAAGTACCGGCCAGGATGCGGCAGCTCGCCGGCCCACCTCGTCCGCAGGCCAAGCCGCACGTTTGCTGCGGGAATTCGCAGGTGGACCGCGGGACCGCGGTGTGCGCGAGCTGGCACGTGCGCTCGGCCTGGGGAAGAGCACGGTCCACAGACTGCTGCAGGCAC
The DNA here is from genome assembly GCF_012911875.1 of Pseudonocardia bannensis. Taxonomy (GTDB): domain Bacteria; phylum Actinomycetota; class Actinomycetes; order Mycobacteriales; family Pseudonocardiaceae; genus Pseudonocardia; species Pseudonocardia bannensis. The sequence continues at coordinate 5,224 of NZ_JAAXKZ010000195.1, forward strand.
TCGCCGCCGAGGGGCTGCTGGACCACGACCGCGCCTCTGGCACCTATAGCCTGAACCTGGCCGTGTACGAACTGGGCCAGACGGCTGCCGGCCACCTGCGACTGAAAGCCGCCACGGAACCGGTGATCGACGACCTGCGTAACCGCAGCGGCCAGACGGTGCAGATCGGCGTCCTGCGCGGAACGGACATCATTTATGTGGAACGCCGAGAAAGCTCCAGAGGCTTGCAGCTGTTCTCCTCGGTGCCCCGCCGGTTGCCCGCGCACTGCACCAGCAGCGGCAAGGTACTGCTGGCGGACCTGGAACCCGCCCGATTCGCCGAGTTGTACCCCGGCATCTGGTTGCCCGGCCTGACCCAGAAGTCGATCACCACAGTGGCCGAGCTGGCCCGCGAACTCGATGTGGCACGTGAGCGGGGCTGGGCCCACAACTTGGGCGAGACCCTCCTCGAGGCCGCCTCGGTGGCCGCACCCATCCGCGACCCCAACGGCCGCGCGGTCGCGGGGGTCAGCGTCGCCGTGCCCGCGGACCAGCTCCAGGACGCCGGCCTGAACCGCTACGTCGACCTGGTGCAGCTCGGGGCGCGCGCCATTTCCCGTCGCCTGGCCATGGTGGAGCTACCGACGCGCACCCGCCGATCACCCATGCGACAAACGCGCCGAGCAGCTGCCTGGACGCCGGCTATTACGACGCGGCCGCGATCGGGATCCGCGCCCACGACGGGCACCGGCTGGGTGCAGATCGTCGAGTGGTACGACGAGCTCGCGCGCCTGACCGACAGCCCGGTCGTCCGGCTCAACCGCGCGGTGGCCGTCGGCGAGGCCGACGGACCGCGCGCCGGGCTGGCGGCGCTCGCGGCGCTGGACGACTCACTGCCCCGCCACGCGGCGGTCGCGGCGTACCTCCACGAGCGCGCCGGCGACCTGGCGACGGCGGCACGGCTGTACACCGAGGCGGCCCACAAGGCCCCCAACCTCGCCGAGCGCGACCACCTCACCCGCCAGGCCGCCCGGCTCAACACCCGCCGACGCCACTGACCCGACACCCCCGGGATCTCCCCGGGTACGGGACCCTTGACGGGGGTCGGTGAACAGCGCGTGGTGCTCGTCGAGCCCGGCCCGGCCCTTGCCGGCCTGGAAGGATTCCTCGACGGTCCAGCGACCGCCGGCGACGCGGACCAGCTCGCGCAGCGGCACCGGTTCGGGGCTGTAGCAGCGGTAGAACGCCAGCTCACCGGTGCCACGGTGGCGACGCACCAACAGTCACCAGCACTGGGTGTCGGTGGCGTCGGGTGAGGAGCCCGTGGACGGGATCAGGGTGATCGGGCGCCACCGCTTGATCATCTGATGTCGACACAACGGACGAGGATCACGCGGTGGCCCTACGGTTCCGTCCCGGGTTGAACTGGCCAGTGCGTATGGCCGTGAGGCCCAGGGGCGCGGGGTATGGCTGACGCGGTGGTGCCGCTGATGGCTCGGACGGCTTGGCCAC
>NZ_JAAXKZ010000196.1 GCF_012911875.1 Pseudonocardia bannensis
GCGTCATCCTGTGCCGGTGAACGCAGCGGTCCGCCCGATCTCCGAAGCCGACCTCGACGAGGTCGTGAAGATGGTCCACGAGCTCGCCGACTACGAGCGCGAGCCCGAGTCCTGTCTACTCACCACCGCCCAACTGCACGCCGCACTCTTCGGCCCGGCACCGGCACTGTTCGGACACGTCGCCGAGGTCGACGGGGTCGTCGTCGGCTGCGCGCTGTGGTTCCTCAACTTCTCCACGTGGCAGGGCGTGCACGGCATCTACCTGGAGGACCTGTACGTACGGCCCGAGCACCGCGGCCACGGCCTGGGCCGGGCACTGCTGGCCGAGCTCGCGGGCATCTGCGCCGACCGCGGCTACGCGCGACTGGAGTGGTCGGTACTCGACTGGAATGCGCCGTCGATCGGGTTCTACCGCTCGATCGGCGCGGTGGGCATGGACGAGTGGACGACCTTCCGGCTCACCGGGGCACCGCTGGCCGAGCTCGGCCGGGAGGCCGCGAGCGACCGATCGGCCGCGACCGGCGGCTGACCACCGCGGCCGGGCCCCCTCCGGATCACCCCGCGGACCCGTTTCCGGGGGCCTGGCCACGCGCGTCGGGCAGGTCCAACCCCATCGACCACATCCGCGACCGCTCGCTGATCAGCAGCAGGAACGTCCCGATGACGGCCACGCCCGTCACGATCCCGAGCAGCAGCTGCCGGGACGGCCCGATGAGCGAGTAGACCACCGGGAGCAGCAGCAGCTGGGCGACGATCGCGGGTGTGCGGGCCCATCGCCGGCCGGCCACCAGGCCCCAGCCGACCCAGAGGAGCGCGGCCCCGATGAGCGCGAAGTAGACGGCCTCACCGATGGCGTTGCCCACACCGATGTCGGCGCCGAGCGCCCGGACCGCCACCACCACCGCGAAAGCCACTCCCAGCAGGCCTTCCAGGCCCACGACGGCACCCGCCGACCGGATCTGCGGTGGCGGACCGGCGGGGGCTGCGGTCGGCCCGTCGGGGCCTGGAACGTGCTCGGACGTCACAGGCCCGAGGATAGGCCGGGCTACCCTGCGACGCGTGCGCGCACTGCTCGTGGTCAACCCTCAGGCCACGTCCACCACCCCGGCCGGACGTGACGTGCTCGCGCATGCGCTGGCCAGCGAGCTCAAGCTCGAGGTGCTGCTGACCGGTTACCGCGGCCATGCGGCCGAGGCGACCGCCCAGGCGGTCGGCTCGGGAGTCGAGCTCGTCGTCGCCCTCGGTGGCGACGGGACGGTCAACGAGGTCGTCAACGGCCTGATGGTCGCCAACCGCGGGGCGGCGCCGGCCGATCCCTGGGCAGCGCCGGCACTCGCCGTCGTTCCCGGCGGCTCCGCGAACGTCTTCGCCCGGGCCCTGGGCATGCCCCGCGACCCGGTCGAGGCCACAGCGGCCATCCTGGCGGCCCTGGAGGCCCGGCGTAGCCGGCTGGTGGGGCTCGGTCGCGCCGACGACCGGTGGTTCACCTTCAACGCGGGCCTCGGCTGGGACGCGGACGTCGTGGCCGAGGTGGAGCGGGCCCGTGCGCAGGGCCGCGAGGCGAGCCCGTGGCGCTACGCCGGCACGGCGCTGCGGCAGTACCTGCGCCAGCGGCGCAACCCCCCGGCGATGACCGTGGAGCTCCCCGGCAGCGAGCCCATCACGGACGTGCGGCTCGCGTTCGTCAGCAACACCGACCCCTGGACCTACCTCAGCGGGCGTGCGGTGCGGACGAACCCGGGCGCATCGTTCTCCACCGGCCTCGGCCTGTTCGCGCTGCGCGACCTCGGCCTGCCGACCATCGCACCGGTGCTGCGCCAGATCCTGCAGGCCGACGGGGACCCGCGGGCCCGGCACCTCATCCGGCACGATGCGGTGCCCTACGTTCGGGTCCGCACCGAGGAGCCGCTGGCGCTCCAGCTCGACGGCGACCACCTCGGGCAACGCAGTGAGGTCGAGTTCATCTCCGTGCCGGAGGCGCTACGCGTCGTCGTGTGAGAAGAGCAGCTCGTCGCAGCCGGCGTTCCGGTGTCACCCGTTTCAGTGACATCTGCGGTCCACTCACCGATGCGCGTGGACCGTCGAGCCGAACGGGGCTCGCACCAGCGCAAACGGTCCTACAAGGTAGGTCGTACGCAAGTGAGAGATCGCGGAGATGTTTTCCGCATGGTCTGCCGGACCCGGGGGTACCCGGCCAGCGGGCAGGTACAAGGTCGATCGCTCATCGTGACCGCGGCGCGAAGCAGTAACCGATCGTGTTGTCCATCGTTGCGATGAGTGGGTGAGGATCCTCACCTGAGTGGACCTTGTCCCTTGAAGACCGAGCGCGCTCGTGAAACCATTCACAAGCGCGGAAACACCGTGACGGACGATCGGCGCGACCCCGATCGCGCAATACGAGGAGCAGAGCAACCATGGATTGGCGTCACCGCGCTATCTGCCGCGACGAGGACCCGGAGCTGTTCTTCCCTGTGGGGACCAGCGGGCCCGCGCTGCTGCAGATCGCCGAGGCCAAGACCGTCTGCCGACGCTGCCCCGTGGTCACCGAGTGCCTGACCTGGGCACTGGAGAGCGGCCAGGATGCAGGCGTCTGGGGCGGTATGAGCGAGGACGAGCGTCGGGCGCTGAAGCGCCGCAACGCGCGCACTCGCGCACGCACGGCCTGATAAACGACAGGTCCCCTGGACCGACGAGCTTTCAGCTCCCCTGACCGCGGGCCCGAAGCCGGACGCCACCGGCATCGGGCCCGCGGTTGTGTCACCGGGCGCACGGATCGTCTCGGCGCTCCAGGCGGGGGGACCGCGGAGCACGGAACCAGCGCGACCAGGGTTCCGGAGTCGGCGATCACAGTTCTCAGGTTATCTCCCCGACATCGGCAGCCGGATGACGGCCTCCGTACCGCCTCCTGACCTGGGCCGCAACTGCAGAGTCGAGTCCAGCTCGGAGTCGAGCAGAGTGCGCACGATCTGCAGGCCCAGCCCGTCCGAACCGTCCGGATCGAAGTCCACCGGCAACCCACGGCCGTCGTCGGCCACGATCACGTCGAGCCGCCCGGCCGACCGCCGGGCCGACACCACCACCTCGCCGGACTCCCCCGGCTCGAAGGCGTGCGCCAGCGCGTTGTGCACCAACTCGGTCAGCACGAGGACGAGCGGTGTCGCCAGCGCGGCGGACAGCGTCCCGAAGCTCCCGTCCCGGCGGACCTTCGCCCGACACTCGGCGGTGGCACCGTCCCCGATCGCCGGCAGCACGGTGTCGACCAGATCGTCGAGGTCGACCTGCTCGGCCACCGAGAACGCCAGCGCCTCGTGCACGAGGGCGATCGAGGTCACCCGCCGCACGCTCTCGGCGAGCGCCCGGCGCGCCTCCGGGATCGCCGTCCGCCGGGCCTGCAGGCGCAGCAGCGCCGCGACCGTCTGCAGGTTGTTCTTCACCCGGTGATGGATCTCCCGGATCGTCGCGTCCTTGCTGAGCAGGGCCAGATCGCGACGGCGCAGGTCGGTGACGTCCCGGACGAGGACGAGCGCACCGGCGGCATCGCCTCGCGGGCGCAGCGGCAGCGCGCGGACCAGCATGACCGCGCCACGTGCCCGCACCTCCATCCGCAGCGACGCGTGGCCGTGCAGCGCGGACTCGATGCGCCTGGCGACCTCGGCCGCGTCGAACGGATCACGGACCAGATCACGGGTGACGTCGGCGAGCGTCAGCCCGATGAGGTCGCTCGCGTGGCCCATCCGGTGATAGGCCGACAGCGCGTTGGGGCTGGCATAGGCCACGAGGCCGTGGGAGTCCAGCCGGATCAGGCCGTCCCCGGCGCGCGGGCTGGTGTCGGCGCCGGCCACCGCGGCCTTCGGCGGGAACGTCCCGTCGGCGATCATCTGGCACAGGTCGGAGGCGCTGCCCAGGTAGGCGATCTCGAGCGGGCTCGGCACGCGTGGCATGGCCAGGTTGGTGTCGCGGGAGAGCACCGCGAGTACCCGGCCGGCGTGCCGGACCGGGATCGTCTCCCGGCGCACGGGCACCTCGAGGTGCCAGCGCGGGTCCTCCTCGCGGCAGATCCGGCCCTCGACGACCGCCCGGCGCAGCTGCGGGTTGTCCGTCGCGGTCGCCCGGGCGGCGACGATGTCCTCGGAGTGCGCCGTGGGGGCCGTCGTCGGACGGGCCTGGGCCACACAGAGGAACTCCTCGGCCTCGGCCGGATCACCCAACGGGATCCACAGCAGGAAGTCGGCGAAGGACATGTCGGCGAGCAACTGCCACTCGGCGACGACCCGCTGCAGATGGTCGACGGCGTCGCCGGGCAGCTGGGTGTGCTCGGCCAGGAGCTCGCTGAGGGTGGACACGCGTCAGTCGACCACCGCGATGAGATCGCCGCTCTGCACGACGTCGCCCTCCTCCACGGCCACCTTCGTCACGGTGCCGTCGACCTCGGTCAGCACCGGGATCTCCATCTTCATCGACTCCAGGATGACCAGGGTGTCACCGTCGGCCACCTGGCCGCCCTCGGCGACCACCACGGTCATCACGTTCGCAACCATCTCGGCCCGGATCTCCTCGGCCACTCGCGCCTCCTGATCGAGCCACCCGCCGGGCGGCCAGCCCTCTCGCATCAGGATCCATCCAACCACGTGGGAGACTGGCCCCAGCCAGCCGAGAAGATCGTGTGAGGAGGAGCCATGTCGAAGCGTGCCCGCAAGCGCCGCGACCGCAAGAAGAACGCCGCGAGCCACGGCAAGCGGCCCAACACCTGAGCCGGCCGGAAACGCGAACGCGGGCGACGTCCATGGACGTCGCCCGCGTTCGGTCTTCCGATCAGGTACTCCGCAGTCAGATGCTGCGTTCCACCCGGGTCGTGCGCACCTCGACGGTCGTCCCGCCGGGCCCGGACTCCACGGTCACCTCGGCCTGCTCGAGCACCGCGTGGCGGATCTGCTCGCGCAGCCGGGCCTTCAGCCCGTTCGGCGCATGCTCGCCGCCGCACTTGCGGGCCAGCAGCTCCTTCAGCTTCTCGTCGATGCCGTACTCGGCCAGGCACGGCTCGCACTCGTCCAGGTGCTGCGCGAGCAGTGCCCGGCGCTCCGGATCGCACTCGTGGTCGAGGAACAGCCACACCTCGGCCAGAACCTCGGAGCAGTCGGTCTCGTGGTGGTTCCCACAGCTCACCGGGTCACCTCCTGCTGCTCGCCGCGGAGGAAGCCGCGGTCCCGTGCCGTGTCCGTGAGCATGTCGCGCAGCTGCCGTCGACCACGGTGCAGCCGCGACATGACGGTGCCGATGGGAGTGCCCATGATCTCGGCGATCTCCTTGTAGGCGAAGCCCTCGACGTCGGCCAGGTAGACGGCCATCCGGAAGTCCTCCGGAAGCTGCTGCAGGGCCTCCTTGACGTCGGAGTCCGGCAGGTTGTCCAGCGCCTCCATCTCGGCCGAGCGCAGGCCCGTCGACGTGTGCTCGCTGGCCTGTGCGAGCTGCCAGTCGGTGATCTCCTCGGTGGGCGACTGCAGCGGCTGGCGCTGCCGCTTGCGGTACCCGTTGATGTAGGTGTTGGTCAGGATCCGGTACAGCCAGGCCTTGAGGTTCGTGCCCCGGCGGAAGGACTTGAAGGCCGAGTAGGCCTTCAGGAAGGTCTCCTGGACCAGGTCCTCGGCGTCCGCCGGGTTGCGGGTCATCCGCAGCGCGGCGCCGTAGAGCTGGTCGATGAGCGGCATCGCGTCCCGCTCGAAGCGAGCAGCACGCTCCTCGGCCGTCTCGGCCGGGGCCCCGTCCGCTGCGGCCAGGTCGGCTGCAGTCGTCTCGGCCTGGTCCGCCTCGGCGGGCTCGGACGCTGCCGTGGTCGACGGTTGTGGTGTCGCCGGGGTGCCGGGCACCGCGCTCCTCTCACGCAAGGCGAACCCTGCGACCACCTCGGGGGCGGTCGCCGCTGCGGCGACCGGATGTGGCATCGAGGGTACGCGCATCAGCGGACCCCGGCGCTCCGACGGTGCGTCCATAACAGCGTGCATCACGTCCGGTGCCAACGCAGGCCGCCGCCCGCCGATTCCCGGTGTGTCCGGTATGGCTACGGTCTCGACCGTGGCAGGGAAGGGCACGCCGGCGACCGCGCTGCTGGCCGGGCAGAAGGTCGAGCACCGGCTGCACACCTACACCCACCAGGGCGGACAGGCGTACGGCCCGGAGGCGGCCGAGGCCCTGGGCCTCGACCCGGCCCGGGTGTTCAAGACCCTCGTCGCCGAGGTGGACGGGGCGCTGACCGTCGGGATCGTGCCGGTGACGGCGACCCTCGACCTGAAGGCGCTGGCCGCGGCGGTGGGCGGGAAGCGGGCGCGGATGGCGGAGGTGACCGCCGCGGAGCGGGCCACGGGCTACGTGGCCGGCGGGATCTCGCCGTTGGGTCAGCGCAAGCGGCTGCCGACGGTGCTCGACGTCTCTGCCCAGGACTGGCCCACGGTGTTCTGCAGCGGCGGGCGGCGGGGCCTGGAGGTG
>NZ_JAAXKZ010000197.1 GCF_012911875.1 Pseudonocardia bannensis
GGGCCGCAGACATCGGCAGGGCAATCGACGGGACCGGCGACGGGACCGGCGAGCCGCGGCGCATCGCCGTGTCGGGTGTGGCCGACCTGAGCGACGTCTACGTGTCGACCACCAACCTCAACACCTTCCGCGAGAACGACACGCTCGACCGGTGGCTCGAACTCACCGGCCGCTGCTGGGAGACCCGGGCGTTCGGTGACTTCTGGCAGCACTGCCTGGTCGCCGAGGGGGTGCTCGACCTCGCGGTCGACCCGGCCGCGAGCACGTGGGACCTGGCGGCGATCCAGGTGCTGGTCGAGGAGGCCGGGGGGCGGTTCACCGACCTGGCCGGGACGGCCACGTTCGCCGGCGGCAACGGCATGTCGTCCAACGGGCTGGTGCACGACGCCGCGCTGCGCTGCTTTGGGCCATGATGCGCACACACCGTCACTGATCGACAAGGGAGCGTCACCGTGGCCGACACCGTCCCCGCCTCCACCATCAGCAGCGACGCCGCGCATCGCGTCATCGCGGCGGCCGAGGCCAAGGCCACCGAGATCGGGGTGCCGATGTGCATCGCGGTCTGCGACACCGGCGGCAACCTGAAGGCGTTCTCCCGGATGGACGGCGCCGCGCTGCTGTCGACCCAGGTCGCGCAGGACAAGGCGTACACCGCGGTCGGCTTCGGGATGCCGACCGGCGACTGGCACGACTTCATCTCCGGCGATGCGCCGCTGGCCGCCGGCGCCCCGACGGGCATCAAGCGCCTGATCATCTTCGGCGGCGGCTACCCGCTGAAGGTCGACGGCGCCGTCGTCGGCGCCATCGGCGTGAGCGGCGGGCACTACACCCAGGACCAGGAGGTCGCGCAGGCCGGGCTCGCCGTCCTCGGCGTCCCCGGGGCGGTATGACCAGGCAGTGATCCTCACCGCGTCACCCCGGCGTGTCGCGACCGGTACGCCGGGGTGCACATAAGGTCGCGGCATGCCCGAGCTCGCCTTCGAGGACTTCACCCCAGGTCGCGTGTTCGACCTCGGAACGATCACGATCGACGCCGACGAGATGGTCGAGTTCGCGCGGCGCTTCGACCCGCAGCCGTTCCACCTCGACGAGCAGGCCGGCAAGGAGTCCATCTTCGGCCAGCTGGCGGCGTCGGGCTGGTTCACCTCGTCACTGTGGATGCGCGCCTACGTCGACCACGTGCTCAGCCGCGCGACCGCCCTGGGTTCGCCGGGCGGCGAGGAGATCTCCTGGCCCGCCCCGGTGTTCGCCGGCGACGAGCTGGCCGCGAGCCTGGAGATCCTCGAGGCTCGCCGCTCACGCAGCCGCCCGGAGATGGGGCTGGTCAAGCTGGGTGCCCGGATGCACCGCGGGGAGACGGTGGTCTACCGCGCCACGTTCACCGGGATGTTCGGGGTCCGCGAACCCTGAGCCCGGTCCGCCCCGGCGCGGCGGCGTGACCGGCCGGGCGGACGGCGTCAGCCCGCCAGCGCCCGCACCACCCGCGAGGGCGACGGCCGCCCCAGCCGCTCGGCCATCCAGGTGCTGGTCTCGACCAGCTTGTCCAGGTCCGCGCCGTGCGCGATGCCGAGGCCGTCGAGCATCCAGACCAGGTCCTCGGTGGCCAGGTTCCCGGTGGCCGACTCGGCGTACGGGCACCCGCCCAGGCCGCCGGCACTGGCGTCGACGGTGGTGACCCCGCGGCGCAGAGCCGCCAGCGTGTTGGCCAGCGCCTGGCCGTAGGTGTCGTGGAAGTGCACGGCGAGCACGTCCACCGGCAGCCCGGCCGCGACGCACGCGTCGATCACCGCTTCGGCATGCCCGGGCGTCCCGGTACCGATGGTGTCGCCGAGGGAGAACTGCCAGCAGCCCATGTCGATCAGCCGCCTGCCCACCGCCGCGACCTGGGCCGGCGCGACGGCGCCCTCCCACGGGTCGCCGAACGCCATCGAGACGTAGGCCCGGACCCGCAGCCCCTCACCGCGGGCCCGCTTCACGACCGGGGAGAACATGGCGAACTGCTCGTCGAGGGTGCGGTTGAGATTCTTGCGCGCGAAGGTCTCGGTCGCGCTCGCGAAGATCGCGATGTGCTGCACGCCGGCGTCGAGCGCCCGGTCCAGGCCCCGCTCGTTCGGCACGAGCACCGGGTAGTCCACGCCGTCGCGGCGGTCGAGCCGGTCGAGCAGGTCGGCCGCGTCGGCGAGCTGGGGCACCCACTTCGGGTGCACGAAGCTGGTGGCCTCCAGTACGGCGAGCCCGGCTCCGGCCAGCCGGTCGAGGAACTCCACCTTCACCTCGACCGGGACCACGTTCTTCTCGTTCTGCAGCCCGTCGCGGGCGCCCACCTCGTAGATGGTGACCCGTTCCGGGAGCCCCTCGGCGGGAACGTGCATCGGCAGCTGCCGGCTGGTCGGACTAGTCGGAGACGTCACTGTCGGCCACCTCGTTGTAGAGCATCGCGTACACCTTCTCGACACCCGGCACGTCGTCGAACTCGAGCGGCTCGTCGGACGCCGATTCGATGACCAGCGTGCCGCATCCGAGCAGCCGTTCGACGATGGTGTGACGGAACTGGACACTGTTGATGCGGCTCACCGGGATGTCGAGGCCCTGCCGGGACAGCACTCCCTCGCGCACCAGCACCCGGTGTGTCGTCAGTACGAAGTGCGTGGTCCGCCAGCGGACCAGCGGGGTGACGGTGAGCCACACGATGATCACGGTGGCGACGACGGCGAGCCCGATCCAGCCGTAGCCGGCCCAGCTCAGGTTCCGGATCAGCGCGGCGGCGTAGACCGCGAGCCCGATCGTGACGAGGAAGGCCAGCACCGGCAGCACGAGCATCTTCCAGTGCGGATGCCTGTGGATGACGACCTCTTCGCCCTCGACGAGGAGGTCGTCCGGGTAGGCCATCGCGTCAATCTAGCGGGCTGATCAATCCACCGGCCGCAGATGGATCACGTCACCGGCGACGACCGGCCGTCGCCGCCCGTCCGGACCGAGCAGCAGCAACCGGCCGTAGGCGTCGACGTCCTCGGCCATCCCGACGATCGCGTCCCCGCCGGGCAGCTCCACCCGGACCTGCGCGCCGAGGCTGAGGCACCCCGCCCGGTAGTCGGCGCGCAGGCCTGTCGCCTCCGCGTCGCCCGCGGCCCGGCGCCACTGCTCCTCGCGATCGGCCAGCCGGCGCAACAGCGCGACGAGCACCTCGGCGCGGTCCACGTCGGTCCCCCCCGCGGCGGCGAGGGAGGTCGCGCCGAACGGCAGATCCTCGATGGGGGCGCCGACGTTGAGGCCGATCCCGAGGACCACACCCGGCCCCCCGCCCGTGACCGCGGTCATCTCGGCGAGGATGCCGGCGGCCTTGCGCTGGTCGGGGCCGAGCAGCAGGTCGTTGGGCCACTTGAGCCCCGCCGGGGCGGGACAGAACTCCCGGACGGTGTCGAGCAGGGCCAATCCGGCGAGCATCGGCAACCAACCGAAGCGATCGGCGGGCACTGCCTGGGCCCGCCACAGCACGCTGACCGTGATCCCCGACCCCGGCGGGGACTCCCAGGTGCGGGTGAGCCGGCCGCGGCCGGCCTCCTGGTGCTCGGCGACGAGGACGGTGCGGTCCGCGGCACCCGCGGCCGCGGCCGCCAGCAGGTCGGCGTTGGTGGAGCCGGTGCGGTGGACGACGTCGAGCGCGGCCCACGGGCCGCCCGGTGCGACGAGCGCGGCACGCAGGGCGTCGGGGTCCAGCGGTGGAGCAACCCAGGTCACGGACCGTGACGGTAGTGGCAGTCGTCGATCTCCCCCGGCGTTGTGGCCGGTTCCGCGACGGACGGGCACCGCCGGGCGCCGACGCGCGCCTCACATGGGTGAGGCGTGACCCAGACCGCTCCGCGGCGGCGTCACAGACCCATTACCGGCGGGTTAGGCTCCGGCCCCATGAGCGCCGCCACCGAGCCGATGGGGGATCCGTCGGCCGCCCCCGACGTCGAGCCCGACATCCACACCACCGCCGGGAAGCTTGCCGACCTCTATCGGCGCTTCGACGAGGCGGTCCACGCCGGATCGGCGGCGGCGGTCGAGCGCCAGCACGCGAAGGGCCGGCAGACCGCCCGCGAGCGGATCGACCAGTTGCTCGACCCGGGCTCGTTCGTGGAGCTCGACGCCCTGACCCGGCACCGGTCGACGAACTTCGGGATGCAGGAGAAGCGCCCCTTCGGTGACGGTGTGGTGACCGGGACCGGGACCATCGACGGCCGGCCGGTCGCGGTGTTCAGCCAGGATGCCACCGTCTTCGGCGGCTCCCTCGGCGAGGTCTACGGCGAGAAGATCGTCAAGGTCATGGACTACGCCGCGAAGGTCGGCTGCCCGGTCATCGGCATCAACGACGGTGGCGGCGCGCGGATCCAGGAGGGCGTCGTCGCGCTCGGCCTCTACGGCGAGATCTTCATCCGCAACGTACGCAGCTCCGGCGTGATCCCGCAGATCTCGCTGATCATGGGCCCGTCCGCGGGCGGCGCGGTGTACTCCCCCGCACTGACCGACTTCACCGTGATGGTCGACGAGACCAGCCACATGTTCATCACCGGCCCGGACGTCATCAAGACGGTCACCGGGGAGGACGTCGGCATGGAGGAGCTCGGCGGCGGCCGGGCGCACAACTCCAAGTCCGGTGTCGCGCACTACCTCGGCACGGACGAGGAGGACGCGATCTCCTACGTCAAGGAACTGTTGAGCTTCCTGCCGTCGAACAACCTCTCCGAGCCGCCCGTCTACCCGGCCCCGGAGCCGGTCGCCGGGTCGATCGAGGACGGCATCACCGACACCGACCGCGAGCTCGACGCGATCATCCCGGACTCGCCGAACACCCCCTACGACATCCGCGAGGTCATCAACCGGGTGCTCGACGAGGGCGAGTTCCTGGAGGTCCAGGAGCTGTTCGCGCCGAACATCGTGATCGGCTACGGGCGCATCGAGGGTCGCAGCGTCGGCGTCGTGGCCAACCAGCCCACCCAGTTCGCCGGCTGCCTGGACATCGACGCCTCCGAGAAGGCCGCCCGGTTCGTCCGCACCTGCGACGCGTTCAACATCCCGGTCGTCACCTTCGTCGACGTGCCCGGCTTCCTGCCCGGTACCGAGCAGGAGTGGAACGGGATCATCCGCCGCGGCGCGAAGCTGATCTACGCCTACGCCGAGGCGACCGTCCCGAAGGTCACCGTCATCACGCGCAAGGCCTACGGCGGCGCGTACGACGTGATGGGCTCCAAGCACCTCGGCGCCGACGTCAACATCGCCTGGCCGACCGCGCAGATCGCGGTGACCGGCGCGTCCGGGGCGGTGGGCATCCTCTACCGCAAGGAGCTCAAGGGCCTGGAGGGCGACGAGCTCGCCGCCAAGCGCGCGGAGCTGCAGCAGGACTACGAGGACACCCTCTGCAACCCGTACCTGGCCGCTGACCGCGGGTACATCGACGCGGTGGTCCCGCCGTCGCACACCCGCGGCTACGTGGGGCGGGCGCTGCGGATGCTGTCGACCAAGCGGGAGGCGGCACCGGCCCGCAAGCACGGGAACATCCCCCTGTGACCGAGCGCAGCGAGGGAACCATCGACGCTGCGACCGAGCGCAGCGAGGGAACCATCGGCACTGTGACCGAGCGCAGCGCGAAGACCACCGACGCCGAGACCGATCGCACCGGGGACGGCACCGAGCACCCCGAGGAGACCGTTGACGCGGTGGGCGCCGAGGAAACCTCCGAGCCCACCGGGGCCGCGGAGGCCACCGGGACCAGCGGGGCCACCCCGGAACAGCGCCGTGCGCTGTTCCGGGTGATCCGCGGTGAACCCACGGACGCCGAGGTCGCGGCCCTGACCGTGGTGCTGGCCGCGGTCGCGGCCGGGTCCGGCGAGGCCCCGGCCGCCGGTCCGCGCAGCGCGTGGAACGATCCGGTCGCCCGGCTGCGCGTCCCGTTGCACCCGGGCCCCGGTGCCTGGGCCATGTCCGCCTGGCGTCGCTGAACCACACCCGCCGGGCGCGACCTCCCGGCTGCTGATTCGTGATCGGATCACCGTGAGGCCGCGCCCGCGGTGTGTCGGCCGCACCTATGTGCACACCCTCACCCGGGCCAGGGCGTGCTCGACCAGCACGATGAGCGTGGCCAGGCCGGAGTCCGCGCGCCGGGCGTCCATCCGCACCATGGGTTGTCCGGGCGGCAGCGCGAGCGCATCGCGCACGGTCTCGTCGTCGAACAGCTCCGAGTCAGGGAAGCCGTTGATCGCCACGACGAACGGCAGCCGCCGGCTTTCGAAGTAGTCGATCGCGGGGAAGCAGTGGTCGACCCGCCGCAGGTCGACGAGCACCACGGCGCCGACGCACCCGCGGGCGAGCTCGTCCCACATGAACCAGAACCGCGACTGTCCGGGCGTGCCGAACAGGTACAGGACCAGCGACGAGCCGACCGTGATCCGGCCGAAGTCCATCGCGACGGTGGTGGTCCGCTTCTCCGGTAC
>NZ_JAAXKZ010000198.1 GCF_012911875.1 Pseudonocardia bannensis
CCTGGTCCTGGCCCAGCTCGACCGCGTCGCGGGTGAACTCGATGAACGCGGCGACGTCGGAGGCGAGGAACGTCTCGCCCTCGCCCAGGCCGAGCACCAGCGGAGACGACCGGCGCGCGCGGCGGCAAGTAGGCCGGCGAGCGCTGACCGCTGGTTCGGGCGAGCTTCGGGCGAGCGTCGACGAAGCGCCCCCCGGGGGCGTCGGCCGCGGCCGGTCGGCGTGGTCGCCGCGTCCGGCCTCAGCCCGCCGTCGCGGCGGGGCCGCTGATCAGGCGCTCGCCGAGCCGCCGCAGGTCGTCCGGATCGGTACCGTGCCGGACCAGCCAGCCGGTGAGGCCGCCCGGGTGGCCCTCCAGGTCGTCGAGCACGCTGTCGAGCGCGGCCGCCTCCACCCCGAGCAGGGCGTCCTCGTCGGCGGGCATCGGCGCGCCGGCCGCCTCGAGCCGGGCCCAGAGCCGGTCGAGGTTGTCGTTCGTGCGCAGGTAGTCGGCGCGTACCTCGGCGCGGCGCACGCCGACCGTCCGCAGCAGGACGGCGATCACCAGCCCGGTGCGGTCCTTCCCGGCGGCGCAGTGCACGAGCGCGGGGCCCGGCGCGGTGGCGATCAGCCGCACGATGCCGGCGATCTCGGCCGTGGCGTCGCCCATGAGCTGCCGATAGGCCCACGTCAGGTCGCGCTGCTCGCGCGGGACCGCCGCCACCACCTCGGGCACCAGTCCGGCGCCGAGCCCGATGTGATGCACCGCGGTCCCGTCCGCATCCAACGGGTGCACTGCGCCGCCGATCTCCAAGGCCGAGCGCAGGTCGATGACGGTGGCCGGCGGCCAGACCGGGACGTCGGCGGGGACGGCGTCGTGCGGTTGAGGCGCGTCGCTGCGGTAGAGCACGCCGCGCCGCACGATGCGGCCGTCGTCGGTGCGCAGGCCGCGGACGTCGCGCAGGTTCGCCGGCGCGTCCGGGGCCGCATGAACAGCGGGAGACAGAGGGTGAGTACTCGGCACGAGATCGAGTTTCATTCCTTCAGGTGAACACCGGGAAACATCGTGACCGGACCCACGTCCACTACGGACCCCCGGAGTCCTGCCGGTCCGTCGCGGCACGCGGAACCGGGGGCCGCCCGGGAACATATCCGCGGGCGGCGGTGTTGAGATGTGTGATCGCAAGGCACGCTCTGGCGTACCAGGTGACCAGCGGCACCGCCGCCCGGCGTGATCTCCCCGGCCCGGCCGTGGGAGAATCACCTGTCGGTTGTCACCACCGTGGCGGCCACCGAGCAACACCGGCCCGCCTTCCGGCTCCCTGCCGCAGGACCCGCGGGCTTTCCCGCGGGTGCGCCCACCGTGCCCTCCGTTGCGACCACTACCACCTGCGATGAGGACACGAGTGACTGCAAGCCTGCTGCCGGACCTGACCGACACCGACCCCACGAACGGGATCGACCTGAACGACGATCTGAACGACCTCACCGACGCCGGCCTCGACACCGAGATCGACGCCGACACCGACTCGGAGATCGCCGACGACACCGACGCCGACGACACCGACGCCGAGGACTCCGACCACACCGGGCCGACCTTCGCCGACCTCCCGCTGGCCCCCGAGCTGCTGCGGGTGATCGACGAGCTGGGCTACACCCGGCCGAGTCCGATCCAGGCCGAGGCGATCGGCCCGCTGACCGAGGGCCGCGACCTGCTCGGCCAGGCCGCCACCGGCACCGGCAAGACCGCGGCGTTCGCGCTGCCGATGCTGCAGCGCCTCGCCGAGGAGCGTCCCGGGGGCGGTGACGGGGCCCCCTTCGGGCTGGTCCTGGCGCCGACCCGTGAGCTCGCGATGCAGGTGACCGAGGCCGTGTCCCGCTACGGCAAGGGCCTCGGCGCGCGGGTGCTGGCCGTCTACGGCGGTGCCCCGATCGGCCCGCAGCTGGGCGCGCTCAAGCGCGGCGTCGACGTCGTCGTCGCGACCCCCGGCCGGGCCATCGACCTGATCAACCGCGGTGCGCTGCGTCTGGACTCGCTCGAGGTCGTCGTGCTCGACGAGGCCGACGAGATGCTCGACATGGGCTTCGTCGAGGACATCGAGACGATCCTGCAGGCCACGCCGGACACCCGGCAGGCCGTGCTGTTCTCCGCGACGATGCCGCGGCGCATCGAGAGCCTGGCGCGTGAGTACCTGCGCCAGCCGGTGACCGTGCGCATCCAGCGCGAGGAGGTCCCGGCCGGTGAGGCTCCGCGCGTGCGGCAGACGGCGTACATGGTGCCCCGCTCGCACACCACCGCGGCCCTCGGCCGGATCCTGGAGCTCGAGCGGCCCACCGCGGCGATCGTCTTCTGCCGCACCCGCGCCGACGTCGACGCGGTCACGGAGACGCTGACCGGCCGTGGCCTGCGGGCCGAGGCCCTGCACGGCGGCATGGACCAGGAGCACCGCACCCGGGTGGTCGACCGGCTGCGCAGCGGCCGTACCGACCTGCTGGTCGCCACCGACGTGGCCGCCCGCGGCCTGGACATCGAGCAGCTCAGCCACGTCGTCAACCACGACGTGCCGAAGTCGCCCGAGGCCTACGTGCACCGCATCGGCCGGGTCGGCCGGGCCGGCCGCGAGGGCGTCGCGATCACCCTGGTCGCGCCCGGCGCGGTGCGGAACCTGCGCAACATCGAGCACCTCACCAAGCAGCCGGTCGCGATCGCCCCGGTGCCCACCGTGAGCGACCTGCGGGCCGCCCGGTTGGACCGGACCCGTACCGCGCTGCGGGAGCGGCTGCTCGCCGACCTCGGCGACGACGGCACGGGGACCGGTACCCCGGCCGACCCGGACGGCGTGCGCGCGATGATCGCGTCGCTGGCCGCCGAGTTCGACCCGGTGGACGTCGCGGCTGCGGCCGTGCGGCTGGCCCAGGAGGTCAGTGGCGCCCCCGAGGACGAGGTCGACATCCCGGTCGCCCACGCACCGCGGGAGGGCCGGCGCGAGTCGGGCCCGCGTGGCCGCGGCGGGGCGGCCGGTCCGCGGCCGCCGAAGGCCGGTACCACCCGGCTGTTCGTGTCCGCCGGTCGCTCCTCCGGGGTGCGACCGCAGGACATCGTCGGGGCGCTGGCCAACGAGTCACGGCTGTCCGGCCGCGACATCGGCGCGATCCAGATCCACGAGCGGCACGCCCTGGTCGAGGTGCCCGAGCACGCCGCGGACGACGTGCTGCGCTCGCTGCGCGGCGTGACCACCCTCAAGGGCCGGCGGGCCAACGTCCGCCGCGACCGCGGGTTCGCCCCGGCCGGGAGCCGTCCCGGCCGCTGACCCCGGCCAGGCCCTGCACGACGAGCGGGCCCGTCGCCGTCATCGGATTCGATGACGCGGCGGGCCCGCTCGTCGTTTCGCAGGGGCTAGTGCACCTGCACCTCGTCGCCGACCTGCAGGTCCTCGAAGAACGTGACGGCGTCGTCGTAGCGCAGGTGCACGCACCCGGCCGAGGGGTGGTCCGGGTCACCCTCGTGGAACGCGATGCCGCCCGGGGCGAAGAACACCGAGTAGGGCATGGGCTCGCCGCCGAACTCGGCGCTCCGGTGGTCCTTGTTCTTCCACTGCACCGTGAAGGTGCCCTTCGGGGTCTCCTGGCCGTCGGCGCCGAGGCCGATGTCGACGGGGCCGTGGGTCACCCTGCCCCCGTGGATCAGCCACGCCGTCCGCGCGTCCTTGTCCACGCACGCCCGTGCCGTGACGGTGCACGGCGTCCCCTCGACGAGGTCGTCCCCGCCGCCTTCGGCGGCCAGGGCGGAGCCGGTGATCCCCACCGCCGCCAGCACGGCGGCGCAGGCGATCGCGCCGGCCCGTGCGGCGCCCGTGGAGCGGCGCCGGCGCCGTGCATCGTGTCGTGTCGTTCCTGCCATCTGTTTCCTCCCGACCGTTTCCCGGACACGCAACGAGAGCCGCCTCCCGACGTCACGCGACGCGCCGCCACCATCCCAAAGATCAACTTCGGGTCGACCTGGGGTGTCTGGGCGGATTGTTCGCCTCCGCTTGTCTCCCGGGCGCTCCGACGGTACGGATGGGCGACCGTGATCTCGTCGAGAGGGAGACGATGGGGGAGAGCACCAGGTCGACCGCGGGCGGGATCGCCGCGGACCGACTCACCGAAGGCGCCGTCCGCACGGCCATGTGGCGGCTGCTGCCGTTCCTGGGTCTGTGCTACCTGCTCAACTACGTCGACCGGGTCAACGTCGGGTTCGCCGCGCTCACCATGAACCCCGACCTGGGCCTGTCCGCCGCCGCCTACGGTCTGGGTGCCGGGTTGTTCTTCATCGGCTACTTCTTCTTCGAGGTGCCGAGCAACGTCATCCTGCACAAGGTGGGCGCCCGGGTCTGGATCGCGCGCATCATGATCAGTTGGGGCCTGGTGGCGTCGGCCACCGCGTTCGTGCAGGGCGAGCTCAGCTTCTACCTCGTGCGGTTCCTGCTGGGCATCGCCGAGGCCGGGTTCTTCCCGGGCATCATCCTCTATCTGACCTACTGGTTCCCCCGGGCCCAGCGGGCCAGGGTCGTCGCCCTCTTCTTCCTGGCCGTCCCGCTGTCCTCGGTACTCGGCGCCCCACTCTCGACACTGCTGATCCAGAACGGCGACGGGTTGCTCGGCTTCGACGCCGGCTGGCGCTTCATGTTCTTCGCCGAGGGCATTCCCGCTGTGCTGCTGGGCATCGCGGTGCTGTTCTGGCTGCCCAGCCGACCGCGCGCCGCCCGCTGGCTGCGGGCCGAGGAGCGGTCGGCGCTCGAAGAGCGGATCGCCGCGGAGGACGCCGAGGCGGTCCCGCACACCACCGGCATCCGGCACGCGTTGCGCGACGGCCGGGTGATCGCGCTGTCGGTCGTCTACTTCGGTGTGGTGTTCGGGCTCTACGTGCTGGCCTTCTTCCTCCCGCAGGTCGTCTCCGACCTGCAGGAGCAGTTCGGGGTGCGGTTCTCGCTGGTCGAGATCGGGCTGGTCACGGCCGTTCCGTACGCGGTCGCGTCGGTGGTCATGCTCCTCAACGCCCGGCACTCCGACCGCACCGGAGAGCGCCCCCTGCACGTCGCGGTGCCCGCGGTGGTCGGAGCGGCGGGCGTCGCGGTCGCGCTGTACCTGGACTCGCCGTACCTGGTGATCGCCGCGGTCACCGTCTGCGCCTGCGGTGTGTTCGCCGCGATCCCGGTGATCTGGCAACTGCCCAGCGCGTTCCTCACGGGCGCGGGCGCGGCCGCCGGCATCGCTTTGATCAACTCCTTCGGCAACCTCAGCGGGTTCGCCGGCCCCTACCTCACCGGCTGGCTGTCCGACCTCACCGGCGACTTCCGCGCCGGGATGTGGACGGTGGCGGGTTTCATGACGCTGGCCGCCGTTGTCGTCGTCGCGCTGGGCCGGCGGGCCGGCCGCCCGCGCTGAGAACGGGCACCTCGTCGGCCGTCCGGCGATTGGGCGCCGCCACGCCGGGAACGCTGGGGCCCATCCGCCGAGAGGACTCCACCATGTCCGCGCCGCACCTGCCCCCGCTCGCACCGGCCGGCCACCTCGTGCACGACGCCCGCGGGCACGGGCTCGTGGGGGACGGCGTCACCAACGACCAGCCGGCTCTCGCCGCCCTGGTCGACGCCCTGGGTGCGGCCTGCGCCGACGACGGGCTGCCGCGGGTGATCTACTGCCCGCCGGGGGTCTACTCGATCCGGGACGTCGGCACGGTCTGGCGCAGCGGCGTCTCCCTGGTCGGGGCCGGCCCTGCGGCCACCCGGTTCGTCCTCGCCAACCCCGGGGACCGCAGTTCGCCCACCCCGCTCGCCTACTTCACCGCACTGCAGCACGGAGCCGGCGTCGACAACCACATCGCCGACTGCACGTTCGCCGGTTTCGAGATCGACGGCTCCGGTGTTGATCTCGACGAGTACGACGTCCTCGCCAAGGGGCTGGGCCTGCAGTACGTGCTCCGCGGGCGGTTCCGGGACCTCTACATCCACGCCACGGCGGCCACCGGGTTCGGCTGCGACTTCCTCCAGGACACGGTCGTCGAGGGCGTCCTGACCGTCGGCTGCGGGC
>NZ_JAAXKZ010000199.1 GCF_012911875.1 Pseudonocardia bannensis
GGCGAGACGGGGGGAGCCGGGGCGGCAGCCGGGAGCGGCTGGACCAGGACGATCGGGCACGCCTGCATGCAGCCAGGCTGCGCCGGCCGGAACGGTGGTGCGAGGGTCGATCGGCCGGTTCCCCAGGGACGTTCGACGGCTGAGCCGCCGGGATGCCCCGCAAAGACGGGCACGCCGGCCGGACGGCCGCCGCTGCCGACACCGGGGAACCGGCGGCCCCGCCGGATCGGCGCCCGGGCTTGCCCACCTCGTCAGCACGTGTCACCGTGCTCAGGCCCTTGTCGGTCGGACAGTTCGGACGAATGGCTGGAGCGGGCGAGCCGATGGACGACCAGCTGACGAACGCCGTGCCGGTTCATCCCGCATCGACGGTGCTGACCGGTCTGCGGCTCGACGAGTTGCTGCGCGAGGTGCAGGACCGGCTGAACGAGATCCTCCAGACCCGCGACCGGATGCAGGGCCTGCTCGACGCCGTGCTGGTCGTCGGCTCCGGGCTGGAGCTGGACACCACCCTGCAGCGCATCGTGCAATCAGCGGTCGATCTGGTCGACGCCCGCTACGGGGTGCTGGGTGTGCTCGCGCCCGATGGCGGCATCTCCCGGTCCATCCACGTCGGCCTCCACGAGGAGATCCGGGCACTGACGGGGCCGCTGCCCGAGGGAACGGGACTGCTCGGTCAGCTCGTCGTCGACCCGCCACCGCCACGGCCGCCGGAGCCGGGCTCTCCTCCGGCCTCGGTGGAGCTCCCGGCGGATCGCTCGCCGATGCGGAGCTTCCTGGGTGTCCCGGTACGGGTGGGGGACTCGGTCTTCGGCAACCTCTACCTGACGGAGAAGGCGGATGGCGGCGAGTTCACCGCCGACGACGAGGTGGTCCTCGAGGCGCTCGCCGCGGCGGCGGGCATCGCGGTGCACAACGCTGACCTCTTCGAGCAGGGACTGCTGCGTCAGCAGTGGCTGGAGGCCGCCGGTGAGATCCGGTCCGAGCTGCTGTCCGGGGCCAGCGATGCGGACGCGCTGCGGCTGATCGCGCAGCGGGCGCTGGAACTGGCCGGGGCGGACCGGACGGTGATCGTGCTGGGCCCCGATCCCGTCGACGGCCAGTTCACGGTCGGCGCGGAGTGCGGGCCCGAGGAACCGGGCGTGCTCGGCCGGCGGCTGGCCCCGGACGTCCCGCTCCTGAGCGAGGTGCTGGAGAGCCGGAACCCGGTGCTCGCCATCGCGACCGGCGATCTCCTGGACGGTCTCGAGGTGTCCCTCCCACAGTACGGGCCGACCGTGGCCGTCCCGTTGCAGCCGTCGGAGAAGGTGACCGGTGTCCTGATCGCACTGCGTCGCGAGGGGGCCGAGCCGTTTCAGCCCGGTGGGATCCCGTTGCTCGCGTCGTTCGCCGACCAGGCGGCCCTGGCCCTGGAACTGGGCGAGAAGAACCGCGCCCAGCGCCAGCTCGGCGTGCTCGCCGATCGTGACCGGATCGCCCGGGACCTGCACGACCACGTGATCCAGCGGCTGTTCGCCACCGGGCTGCGCCTGCAGAGCACGCTGCGTCGCGCCAGAACCCCCGACGTGCGGCAGCGCATCCAGCAGTCGGTCGATGAGCTGGACCTGACGGTCCGGGAGATCCGGACCGCGATCTTCGATCTGCACACCACGATCGGGCGAGTGGAATCGGGGCTGCGCAGGCGGCTGCTGGACACGGTGGCGGACGCCAACGTCGGGTCCGGCCTGTCCTCGTCGGTGCGGATCTCCGGTCCGGTGGACACCGTGGTCCCGCCCGACCTGGGCACGCACGTGGTCGCCGTGGTGCGGGAGACGGTGAGCAACGTCGTCCGGCACGCCCGTGCGCGGTCGCTGGTGGTCTCGATCGAGGCGGGGAAGGAGCTGACCGTGGAGGTCTCCGACGACGGTGTCGGCCTCGATCCGGCGGCTGTCCGCAGCGGGCTGCGCAACCTCGAGGAACGAGTTCTGGAATGCGGCGGCGTCTTCACCGCACGGACGGAGCCCGCCGGCGGCACCACGGTGCGCTGGACCGTGCCGCTGCCCTGAGGCGGCCGCGTCGCCCGTCCCGCCGGGCGAGCGGTCGGGGCCAGAGGGTCACTCCCTTGCGGGCGCTCCCGGCCCGCCCGCCGTCCGGGACATGCGCTGGCGGCGGTGCGCGGCCATCCGCACCGGGGCGTTGGACTCCCCGTAGCCGTTGTACCCGTCGATCCGCTGCACGACCTCGAAGAACACCCGGGAGCCGAGGACCGCGGTGTAGAAGGGCAGGAACGCGCCGTCCGCGTCGCGGTTGTAGAGCACTCCGTGTTCGCGCGGGGCGGCAAGCAGTTCGGGTGGCGGGGTGAGCCGCGCGTCGAGGTCGTCGTAGTAGTTGACCGGGATGGCCAGCAGCGGGGCTCCGGCAGCCCGGGCCGCCCGCGCGACCGCCACCACGTCGTCGCAGGTGCCCAGGCGAGCGCCTCGTAGCACACCCGTAGACCGCGTTCGCCCGCCCGCGCGGCGAGCGTGTGGAACTGTTCGGCGGCGAGGTCGTCGTCGTCGACGACGTCGGGGGAGACCGACGAACAGACCAGGACGAGCTCGGTGCCCACCTGCTCCATGACGTCGAACTTGCGCTCGGCCCGCCGCAGGTTGGCCGCGAAGACCTCGGGCGTGACGGCGTCGAAGTCGGCCGCGGCCGCCGCGGCCGGCTTGTCCTCCAGCGTGCCGGACAGGCACACCGTGGCGACGGCGGTGCGTAGCCCGGTGGCCCGTCGTCGCGCTGCGGAGCCGAGGCAGCGGATCGAGTGGACACCGACATGATCGCCCTCCGGAGGTCTGCGTCCGGTCAGGGTCACCGGTGACGGGGTGGCGGTGAAGCCGTCCGGGGCGGATTCCCGGCCAGTGAACGACAGGCGCGATCCGTCCTTGGAGGGCGCAGTATCAGCAGACGACACGTGAGCGTCGGCGGTGCAGCCCTCGGGAGCGCGGATGAACCTCGAAAAGGTGATCTTCGGCTTCTTCGTCCTGCTCGCCGCGACGTTGAACTTCGGGTTCTTCATCGGCGACATCGCCGAATCGCTGCTGCACAACGTCTACGAGCTGTTCGCCGCGATCGTGGTCAGCCTGATCGCCACGGTCCTGAAGTTCGGTGACCGCACCCAGATCGGCGCCGTGCATCTCGCGACGAGTCTCGTCGCCGACCTGCAGCTCATCGCCGCGGCGCTCGTCTGGGGTTACGCCTCGTACGTCTCGTCGGCGGGTCTCACCCCGCACGCCACCGCGAGCGTGGTGTCGCTGTCCGGTGGGGCGCTGTTCGCCAACGTCGTCTCGGTCGTGCTGCTGGTCGTCGAGACCGTGTCGTTCCACCGCCGGTAGTCGGAGGGCAGTCATGGGCAATCCGCTGCTCGTGTTCTGGATGCGTCTCTTCGGAGGCGAGGAGGAGCCGTCGTCGCGCCGGCTGCGCCGGCGGATCCCGTTCGCGTCGGCCGCGCAGGCGTCCGCGACCATCTTCCTGATCCTGCGCCGGATGCGCGCCCCGTTGATCGTGCTGATCACGATCTTCGCCATCAGCGTTCTGGGCCTGACACTGATCCCCGGGAAGGACCCCGGCGGCCAGCCGGCGCGCATGGGGTTCTTCGACGCGTTCTACTTCATGAGCTACACCGCCACCACCATCGGGTTCGGCGAGCTACCGAACACGTTCACCTACCCGCAGCGGTTGTGGGTCACGATCACGATCTACCTGACGGTGATCGGGTGGGCGTACGCCATCGGCTCGCTGCTCGGTCTGCTGCAGGACCGCGCGTTCCGCCACGCGCTGGCGCTGCAGCACTTCACCCGGAAGGTGGCCCGGCTGCGCGAGCCGTTCCTGCTGATCGCCGGGTACGGCCAGACCGGGGAGCTGCTCGGCCGTTCGCTCGACGCGCTGGGCCGGCGTTTCGTCGTCATCGACCGCGCCGCCGAACGGATCGACGCTCTCGAACTCGACCCCTACCACGCCGACGTGCCCGGCCTCGCCGGCGACGCGGGCAACTCCGGCCATCTCGGCGTCGCGGGTCTGGGCCACCCGTACTGCGAGGGCGTGCTCGCCCTCACCGACGACGACGAGGTGAACCTGGCGGTCGCGATGGCCGCGGCCCTGCTGCGCCCGGAGCTGCCCGTGATCGCGCGGACGATCTCCCCCGCGATCGCCGATCGCATGCGCGCCTTCGGCACGCCCTCGGTCGTCAACCCGTTCGACTGCTTCGGTGACCACCTGAGCATCGCCCTGCGGGCACCGGCCACGTACCAACTCATGATGTGGCTGGAGGACGGCCCCGGGGCGGAGCTGCCGCCCCGGGGCCGCCCGCCGGCGGCCGGTGGGTGGGTGATGTGCGGCTACGGGCGCTTCGGACGCGAGCTCACCGCGGACCTGCGCGCCGAGGGGCTGGAGGTGTGCGTGATCGAGCCCCGCTCACCGGCCACAGGCGACATCTCCGTCGTCGCCGGCGACGGTTTCGAGCCGGGTGTGATGGCGCGGGCCGGCATCGAGCACGCCGTGGGCTTCGTGGCGGGGACCGACAACGACACCACGAACCTGTCGCTGATCGCCGCCGCGCGCCGGGTCAACCCGAAGGTGTTCGTGGCCGCGCGGCAGAACAAGCCCGCGACCGCCCCGCTGTTCGCCGCGATGGGGGTCGACTCCCTCCTCGTGCCCACCGAGGTGATCGCCCACGAGGTGTACGCACAGCTCAGCACCCCGTTGCTCTGGCGCTTCCTGCAGGAGCTGCCCGCCCGCGGCGACGAGTGGGCCGCCCGCCTGATCGACCGGTTGACCGACCAGTGCGGCCGCCACCTCCCGGCCCTGTGGAAGGTCCGGCTCACCGCGGTCGAGGCGCCCGCGCTCCAGTCCTGGCTCACGGCGGGGGACGCGAGGCTCGGCGACCTCTTGCGCAGCCCGGAGGACCGCGAACTCCGACTCGAGGCGGTGCCGCTGCTGGTGCTGCACGGTGACAACTGTGTGCTCGCCCCGGAGGACGATCTCGTTCTGGCGCCGGGCGACGAGATCCTGCTCGCCGGACGGTCCACCGCTCGCCGCGATCTCGAGACCACGATGGTGATCGATGCGACCCGGGAGTACGTGCTCTCCGGCCGGCACGTTCCGGCCAGCTGGATCTGGCGGAAGCTGGCGCGGCCCGGCTCCCGGGAAGAGCCCCGCCTCGCCGCGCAGGAGGTCAGCCGGCCCGGCCACCACCCATGGCCCCGGCGAGGACCTCACGCAGCGGGCGGGGGACGACCCCGCGGGCGGCGTCGAGCCGGCGGGCCTTCCGGCGGGTGACGATCACACCGGCCACAGCGACGACCCAGACCGGGTACTGCACCAGCCAGGCGATCCGAAGCCCAGGCTCGCGCGGCCGGTACACGGTGATCCTCGGTGACACCGAGGAGAGCGCTGAACTCGAGGCGTCGCACCTGGATCGGCTGAGCCCGGCGGTGGACGGGTTCGTGCTCGCCGCGAGCCGGCTACCCGACGCCGAGCTGGCCGATCTACACGGCAAACCTGTGGTGCTCTTCGATCGGGAGGTGAGCGGCCTACCCAGCGTCGTCACCGATTCGGCCGAGGGGAGCCGGCAGATCATCGAACACCTCGTGGCGCTGGGGCACCGCTCCATCACCTACCTCCTCGCCATCGGGGCGCTGCAGCGGTTGCTACGACGCGGTGTCGACGTTCCGGGGGCGGTGAGCGTGGTCGGCTACGACGACATCTTCGGCTCCGACTTCTGCAACCCGCCGCCGACCACGCTCACAGGTCCGGCCGAACAAGCCGGGCCTGCGGGTCCGGCACTCGACCGGCCCGGCTCCCCAGACCCCCACCTGCCCCTGACCCGCGAGTCGGGGTCTCCCCGCCCGCGAGTCGGGGT